>PWVU01000002.1 GCA_003561715.1 Candidatus Kaiserbacteria bacterium
ACCTCCAGCAACTTGTGCGTCAAAGGCTCCGCATTCTCTTCTTCGGTAAGGTACTGCAGAAGGTAGCGATGGACGACATCGGGATCGACATCGTCGGTGATAGGAAGGATGATGAGCGGCATCATGATTTTTTGCGATTTGAGCAAGAGCTTGGGTGGGCGATGAGGATCAAGGTCGTCGATCCAGAAGGAGTCGAGCGTCTGGTAGGGATAGAGCGTGTTCTCAACTACCACACCGCGCGGCGTGAGAGCGAATTCTGCGTAGTGCGGATGGCGCGTTGCATAGAGCCCCATGACCAAGCCACCCACAAAGAGTAGAATGGCAAGCAGGGGATTGCCGAAGAAGAGTGATGCAACAATACCCACAAGCGTGATCAGTGCAAGCGCCCAAAACCAATCAGGCGTTTTCTCCTGATGCTCGTGCTCGTGCGAACCCCACTCGATGCGCTTTGGCAACGGCTGATACATATGTATGCGTATTGTAGCACGAAGCGCGTAGGTGAAAGAGGGGTGGTGGGGAGAACATGGATTTGTGTCGTGCGTATCAACATGCGAGGCGTGTGCACGCATCGCACCGTGGTATGCTTCTGATATTACACACGCTAGCTATTTTTCATGAGTGTTCTTCTTGGCATACTGTTGCTCATCGCCCCGTTTGTGGTAATCGGTGCGCTTGTCTCGTTGTCTGCACGCGTCAAGCAATTGGAAAATCAGGTGAGCGATCTCACGCGGTGGCTTGAGAAAGAGACCGCGGCGCACGCGGAAGATCGGCAGGCGGCGGCGCAAGATACAGGAGAGCGCCAGCGCGACCCATCATCTCAACAGATCGCTTCTCCAACCCAGCCTGCGCAACCAGATGCTCCAGCCCTCGAGCCAATAGCGGGCACTCGTGCACCTGTCTCAGCCCGTCATGCATCGGCGGCCTTTGATGTGCCACCTCAACCTCGCGCGCAGGTTTCACCGGCTGGGGGTGATGGGTCGACCGCAAGTGAGCCGCCTCCTTCGGATTCTCATCCGGCACCTACCCGAGCACCTTCCACCCAAAGCATTCCCGAAGAAGAACTCGATTCCCGTGTCATTGCCTGGTTTAAAGAGAATTGGCTCATGAAAGTGGGTGCACTCTTCCTTGTCATGGGCTTTGGTTGGTTGGTCTCGTATGCGTTTGCCAATGACTGGATCGGACCATTGGGACGGATCGTGCTTGGTTGGGTTGCGGGCGCCGCGTTCATGGGATTGGGGTGGTGGCGCATTCAGACATACCGTGATCAAGGCTCGGTGTTCATGGTGCTTGGATCGACCATCGTGCTCTTGGTCACCTATGCGGGGCAGGTGCTCTATGCACTGATGCCCGGATTGTTTGCGTTGGTGCTTATGTTTGCAACCTCGGCATTGGTTGCGTTTGCCAGTGTGTATCATCGCAGTCGGGGGCTTGCCATTGCAAGCTTGATCATGGCAAGCATCGCGCCGCTCTTGATCGGGTCGACAGCGGCAAGCTACACGATCCTGTTCTCTTACCTATTGATGGTGGTCTTGGGCACGGTGTGGGTTGTGGCGCTCTCCGGCTATCGAGAGCTTTCGCTTGGTGCGTTGCTTATTGTTTTTTTCTACAGCATCCCGCACCTCACTGGAGCGATTAGTGCCGAGATCATACCCCTCTTTTTCATCGCAATACTCTTTAGCGGCATATTCTTCGGTACCAGTGTGCTTGGGGTTATGCGCCTACCTAAAGAGCGTACGGTCCCCTATATCATTACCGCAGGCGGAAACGGCCTGTTCATACTGCTGTGGATCATCGCCGCAGTACCTGCCGCGTGGCAAAGCGTGGCGGTTTTGGGTGCCGCGATCATATTCATCGCAGTGGCAGGTATGGTCTATCGCGCGATTGCGCGCCCTGAGCCGTTTTTGACCTATCTCGGGGCTGGCATCATGATGATCGTTACCGCAACCGCACTTGAATTCGATGGATACGCACTTACCATCGCGTACATAGCACAGAGCGCAATCGCCGTTCTTAGCGTCTACGTGCTTACCGGGCGCAAGGTGCGTATTGCCGCCAAAGTGGGCGCGCTTTTTATACTGCCCGGCTTACTGAGTATTCCGAGCTTCTTTGCGTTAAGTTGGCGCGAAGGATTCCTTCATGCCGATCTGTTCGTCTTGCTTTTTATGGGGTTGGCATTGTTGGGGGTTGCGATACTGCTGTTGCTGCACCCGCGTGAAGAGCATGACGAGTCTTCGTTTGCCCTTACCACGCTATTGCTGGTAACCGGTACCTTGTATCTGCATAGCATCTTGTGGCTCGCGTTTCCCTCGGAGGCTGGGTCGCAACTGTTTGCTCTTGCACTGTGGTCGCTCTTGTTCGTCGGTTTGGCATTTTTGGTGCAGCGCCTTTGTCGTGACAACCATTCGCTCTACCCGTATCTCTTCATCGTTTCGGGCATGATGTTTTTCGCATTTCTCCAGCACATCAGCGGGCCGTGGCTTACGATACTCTACACGATACAGGCAATTCTTATCGTGATGGTGTTGCAGGTATTGGTGTGCAACCCACAGATCAGCTTACGCACTGCGCTTATCTTGGGATTTCCTGCGCTCTTAAGCTTGGGGAGCGTCACCTCGGGCTCCTGGGACGACGGCGTGCTCCATGCCGACCTTCTGGTCCTGCTGCTTTTGGGAGCGGTGCTTGCGGGACTGGGCGCGTACTTCTATATCGCAACAAAACGAGAGCGCAACGAGGAGACGGTGCAGTTGTGCGGAGGCTTGATGGTGGCGGGTTCGCTCTACTTTTACATCGCGCTATGGCTTGTCTTGCACGCGCTTCTTCCCAATCCGGATATTGCCGTAATGCTAGCGCTTGCCGTATACACTGTCGTTGGCATCGCGACGTACTTCTGGGGGTTGCATCACGGCATTTCGTCAGTGCGGTGGTATGGTGCCGCGTTGCTCGGCTTTGTGATCGGCCGCTTGCTCTTGGTCGATGTGTGGGAGATGGCAATTGTCGGGCGTATCTTCACGTTCTTCACCATCGGTACGCTCTTGGTGGCAACGGCGTTTGTGAGCAGAGAGCGCATGAGGGAAGATACGCCCCAGGAGCCAAAAGAACCATCGAACGGTACCTATGAATAGTCCTAAGGATGAACTAAACAATTGTGGTTTTGTGATGATGTATATACGTTTTCAGTTTCGTTTGATCTAAGACTTCAGGTATAGTGCGTGGTATAGGATTCGGCATGAAGTTACTGCTCGTGCAGTCTTATACCACAACATGGATTACACAAAAGTACTTGATAGTTTTTTTTCGCAGTTTGCGGGAGGAAGATTTGGTATACGTTATTGGACCAACGAAGTATTTCACTACGGAAGCGGTGATCGCGACCTCTTTACGCTCCATATAAAAAGACCTCAAGTGGTTAAAAGGCTTCTTACCGAAGGCGCGTTGGGCTTTGGTGAGTCGTATATGCAAGGCGATCTCGACATTGAAGGAGATATTGCGTCGTATTTGAAACTTCGCCATCAGCACAGGCATTTCACACCCTCGGTGCGATTGGTGCTTGCGCGTTTCTGGGCTGAGTTAACCAAGCCGCGTAGAAGAGATGCACAAATTGCACATCATTACGATAGGGGCGATGATTTTTTCGCACTCTTTTTAGACAACGAAACTATGTCGTATTCCGCAGCCAATTTTATATCTGATGATGATACATTGGCGATGGCGCAGAATACCAAACTCAAACTCGTTTGTGATTGGATGAATCTGCCCATGGGTTCGCGCGTGCTGGATCTGGGTTCAGGCTGGGGTGGGTTTGCGGTGTACGCGGCAAAAGAGTGCGCGTGGCATGTCGACGGTAGTACGTTAAGTCACAAGCAACTCGCATACAGCGAGGAGCTGGTCGCACAAAAAAACCTATCTGCACTGGTTGCTATACGGTATGAGGACTTTACTGTACTGCAAAGAGATAAAAAATACCAAGGCGCTGTCATGATTGAGGCACTAGAACACGTGGGAAAAGGTACTCTCGTTTCTTTTCTTAGCAGTCTCAGTCAGTGTCTGGAGTCCGATGCCCCCTTGTACCTCCAATACACCGGTCGATACAAACCAAAGCCAGTTGATGCATGGACGCTCAAATATGTGTTCCCCGGAGGGTATCTGCCGGCAGAGCATGAACTACTGGACGCGGCTTTGGCGACAGGTTTTAAGATTGAGAGATTTGAAGACCACACAGAAGATTATTGTAAAACAATGACTGCGTGGATATCGGCACTTGAGTCTTCTCAGGAACACATTGAGAGGCGGTTCGATGAACAAACATTCCGCATGTGGAAATTATGGATGTATGGTGCTTTGGTGAATTTTGAGATAGGCGACATGAGCTTGTTTCGCGTGTTGTTGAGAAAGGTATAGTATCCGAGAATCAAACCCATGCTACCATTTTCCTATGGTGCGTCCCGAACTTATTACGTATATCCAGGAGCAACAAGCGCACCAGATTTCGAGAGAAAAAATAACCGCTGATCTTGTGACTGGCGGAGGTTGGAATGAGGAGGATATACGTGAAGCGTTTTCCGCACTTGAATCGCCCGGTGAGCAAGATCGTTTGGCTCCACAAACCAACCCGTATTGGGATGCGCGCATTCCGAAAGCGAACAAGTCCTCAATGCTGACGTCGCTTTTTCTATTTTTCGGGTTAGATCTATACATTTTGATTATCGCGCCCGACCTATTTCCGTATTGGTTGGCGATGCTCGCAGTCATGTTGATTTTTGGTGCGTTTTATTACTATGAAAATCACGTATTGGCACATGCATTTCGATATTCGGAGTCTAGATGGGATTCGTGGCTGCATACGCTTGTTACACAACGAAACGCCACATTTGTGTTATCGCTAATTCCACTTATTCAAATCCTCGGCATGTTGGTGATGTTGGTACTGGGTATACCGTATCTTATAGCGTATACTCTCATGGTCCGTGCGCGCTACCGAGCACTTGTATCGGTTGCAGATACCGAAAGTGACCAGTCCACGTTACCACGCTCGCATGACTGAACAAGAACTCGTTAATTTCATAAAAGCAAAACTCGCTGCAGAAAATCCGCGAGAGTTGATCATTAGTGACTTACACACAACCGGGGAGTGGACGTCGGAACAGATCACCGATGCTTTTGAAAAAGTGGACAGGGAACGTGATACGCTCAAACCAAGGCCTCCCTTGCCAGACTCATCAGTTTGGGAGCGGGCGAAGCGATGTAACCGCCGGAGTCTCGCATGGGCATCAGGTATATTTGTTTTATCGGTTTTTTCGTTTAGCTCAGGTCGGCTCGCAGGACTTATTGAGTTGTTGCAAGACGAATGGGTGGGTCCGTTTGTTTGGTTGATGCTCGGGGTATTGGGACTTTTTTCACTCTTTGTGAGTTTTGAGAATATCTACCTCTCAAAGAAACTGACTCATACTGAAACAACACCGGTGCGCGCTTTGCGGTTCATTATCTGCACTAGAAACATCATTTTTGTACTAAATGTCATTCCTTATATTCAGATTCTCGGCTTGCTGGCACTCTTTTTCACCGGCTGGCTGTTGCTTATCTTGTACGTAATATTTCTGATACGAAGCCTACGATCCGCTGCGGTCCCACAGAGCGCAGATATGTAGTAATCATGGAGGTGTTGCCCTATAGTTTCGAATATTTTTCATCGATAGTACACCTATGAGTTCGCAGGAATTACTGAGCTACGTTAAAGAGCAAATAGCGGCAGGTACTGCCCGAGAACGAATATATGCTGATTTGAAAGATGAAGGCGGATGGTCAACTGAGGATATCGATGAGGTGTTTCAAACGATCGAATATGAAGAGTCGAATGATACACCTGAGTGCAAAGATGTGAGTACATTTGAAATACCCCCCACAAGCATCTCGTATTTTAAGTGGCTTATGTATGCGAGCATTATCGCAAGCATGCTCATAAGTATTGCAAGCATGCTCATAGGTGCTTTTCAATATGATCCCGCGCACGTTAATGGACAAATCTTTCCCTCGTTACTTATCGTGCTTATTCTAAAATCCATACTCGTACAACGAGTGGTATATCACAAGGCGAGATGGGCGAGAATGGTGTTAGTGGTATTGACCACGCTCACTGCGCTTTCGATAGCGGGTCTGTTTTCCTCATTGTCAGATCCATATGTGTTACTACTGTACCTGCCTCTTGTGCTCGAGATCATTGCTATGGTCTTTGTGTTCCGGACATCATCCAGCTCATGGATAGCAATGCATAAGTCAAGCACAGACGCATGGTCTCGTACTATTCCAAGTGCTAACACAAGAAGTCTGACCTTGTCAGCAATCCTAGTGTTTGGTCTTGATTTGATCATATTGTTACTTGCTCCCCAACTCGCAGAATTTTTTGTAGCGATGCTCATGGTATTGGGAGTGTTTGGGATATTTTTGTGGTGGAAAACTATGTGCTTGCCCGCGCCTTTTCAGGTACGCACTCCACATTTGATGTTTGGTTTGTTGGTATGGTCATGATCCGGAATATGATATTTATACTTAATTTCAACCGTTCATTCAAATTCTCGGTATGATACTACTTCTGTATGTAGGTATCCCATATCTGATCATATATGGCATACTGCTCGTGTTGAGAAGTCGATCGGTTACAGTGACATAATCTTGCGCATCAGCCTCACTGCAGCGCGTTCGCATTCTGTCCAATTGGGATTGCTCTCTCTTGCCTCAGATATATCGGTAAAGTACAAAGGTGGACCGAATACAATGACCGCTTTTCTGCGCCTCAAGAAAAAATCAGCATAGCTCATGCGCTCAAGTCCGATTATGCGCACAGGAAGTATCGGCAGTCCGCTGTGTGCCGTAAGAAATGACACGCCCCCTTTTGCTTGTTCGATATCTCCGGTGAGATGTCTTCTTCCCATGGGAAATATGCACACACTGTATCCTTTTTGCAGTGCCGCAATGTGGTAATGCAATGCTTTTTCATAATCACACACACCGACCGAGGCAGGCAGAGCACCTAACAGCTTGAAAAAAAAGCCGCCATATATATATCGCCGCCAACCCGTGTGCCGGTACTGTTTTCGCTCTTTTGCGACAAAAATAAGTGGCACATGGCGTGCTGCAAATGGAAGCGCCGCAACAAGCACCAGAGGGTCTATCTCGTGAGGGTGATTGGCTGCGAGTATGACGTTGGAGCGAAGGTCGCGCACATGTTCAACGCCTCGCATTTCCATGCGTAGAAAAAACCTGCAGAGCAGGATAAGCGGCATCTGCGCAAGTCGTTGTATGATACCGGCAACTATAGTATAGCTGTTCACAGGTCGTACTAGTGTATACACACTTCATGCTACAATTCAATTACCATTATTAACCCTATCTACTCATTGCTATGAATCCTCTCGTGTTGCTCTTTTTTATTCATACAACGCTCGCAACCGCGCTTGTAGGCGGCATTTTCTTGCGAAGAAAACAGGCGGTTGCACGGTACTTCGGTGCAGGGCTTCTCCTGCAAACAGTCGGGTTTGCGTCGTGGACAATGGCGCTGCTCGTTCCTGAGCACCTGTCCAATCTTGTGACTATCGGCGCCGTCCTCACCCTGATTTCATTTGTGCTGTTTTTACGCGCCGCTTCCGAGGATGTACCGACAGTGCTTAGAATGTCGATGGTTGTTTTGGGCGGTATATTTGTCTTTGCAACGTTTTACGTCGGTCGCTATGTCTTTCCCACGCCCAAGTTTATTTCCGAGGAAGGATTCCTGATATTCAATCTTGCCCCTTTTGTTCAGCTTCTCTACATAACGGCACTTGTGCTTGTTGCAGTTCCGCTCATTGAAAAACTCGCCGCACTCTTTCGTCCAAGGTATGCATTGTTTATACGGTATGCGCTTGGATTACAAGTTGTCGGTGCAATTGTACTGATAACCAGTGTCGACATCCTATCGCTTCTAGTTGCGGGCTGGGCGATCGGAGTATCCTACTTTGTGCTGTGGTTCACGTTGCTTTTCCGAAAAGAGGTTTGGAACTAACGTGCATTCAGAAACTTCCGTGGCCCGCACGTACCTCGCTTTTAGTAAGTGCCATTCGCTTGCGAGCGGGACAGCTTTTTGTGAGTGCTTTCGCTGTTGGGTTTGGGCATGTTCAATACGGTCTTGCGCATACGAGCGACCGAGGTGATCTCGTAGGCTTTGGTTCGCAGAGTAGGTGAGAATATGGTATACGTTACCAGTATTGATCACGAAAAGAAGGATCGGCTCTTGAAAGACCACACTAGACTTTTGAGTGAGAAACACGTTTAGCTTCCCGTGTATGGATTATCAAGTATACGAATGGCACAGTAATTCAGTGGTAGAAGTGGTACTGTGTGGTGTCGACCGGCGCGACAATTCATACGGGTCGTTGTCTTTTCGGTTTCTAGTATCAACACTGATCACAAATCGCAATACTGAAGTCCGCCAAAAGAAAACAATCACCGCACCTCGTGAGCGTGGTAAGAGTGAACCCGCATGAGTTTAGTCAATTATAGTCAATGCTGGGAAGATACACAGGTGCTCAAAAAAGCGCTGGCAGTGAAGGGTGATGATGTGGTACTTTCCATAACATCGGGAGGTGACAACACGTTCTCGCTTTTACTTGAAAAACCTCGCACCGTTGTTTCAATTGATAAGAATCCGGTTCAAAATTACCTGGCAGAACTAAAGTTGCGTGCAGCTCAGGTACTGAGGCATCCTGAGTACTTGGAGTTTTTGGGAGTAGTTGAGTCCGATATGCGGTATGAGCAGTATGGACGTGTTTCTAAGCACGCATCTGCAGATACAGGCGGGTGGATCAATGCCAATCCGGGTGTGCTTAAGCGAGGCATCATTCATTGTGGCAAGTTCGAGAAGTACTTGTACCACTTCAGAGAGCGTCTCCTTCCCTTGGTGCACGCAAGACAGACCGTCCATGCGTTCGTCACACAACCGAGCATGGAAGAGCAGATCAGCTTCTATGAAACCATCTGGAATACCTGGCGATGGAGGTTGTTCATGCGTATTGCAACCAATCGCTCACTGCTGACAACTTATGCTCGTCAGTCAGGTGCGCCTGGATACACGGACGCTCCAAATGAGTCCTACCGTGCTCAACTTGAGCGACTCACGTATCGCTCACATCTCAAACGGAATTATTACGTGCGTTATACGCTAACGGGAGCGTATGGTGAAGTACTTCCGGAGTATCTTTCCGAAGAGAATTACGCACAATTGAGCGCAATTGAACCGTCTGCATGCGAATTTAGTCATTGCGACCTCCTTTCTTATCTGCGAAGTTCAGCGGACAATACCTTCACAAAATACAATCTTTCGAATACGTTTGAGTATCTATCCCGATACGATATACCCGATGTATGGAGAGAAATTATACGCACCGCAAAACAAGGCGCCGTTGTTGCCTACTGGTGTAATCGGGTGGAACATGTTCCGCCGCCCGCGATAGCCCATATTGTGGTGCAACAGAGAGAACTTGAGCAAGAACTAAAAGCGCTTGATCGTCTCTACTTTTACAAAAGCTTTCACGTGTGTACGATCGATAAATGACCGGAGCTATCAGCACAGCAAGACATTTTTACTTCTACCAAAAAGAACGATTTCCCCTTATTGTTCTGGGTCTGAGTCTGTTGCCTGCGATTGTAAGCTCGGGAGCGGTGGTGGGTGCACAGGTGGATAGCAGGTTTGTGCTGACTGCGCTGGGGATCTCTCTGGCGTACTTGTTGCATATCAGAGTTATTGATGAGTTTAGAGACTATGCGCATGATCTTGAGCATCATGCGGATCGACCTGTTTCTTCCGGTGCCATTACATTAGCGGAGTTGCAACGTGTTGATTGGCTTGCGCTTTTGGTCATGGGTGTTGTATCGGCGTATGCAGGATTTCAGGCACTTCTTGTCGCGGGAGTGATGGTGTTGTATTCCCATGTTGCACGAAGAGAATTCTATATGGGAGCGCGTTTTCGCAGACATTTCTTTTTATACAATGCGGTAAATCTGATTCAGATATTGCTGTTGCAATTGTTGGTCTATACCATCGCCGATCCCACTTTTTCATTTACGACCCTCATCGTTGTTCATTTTTTGTTTACTTCAACAGGCACCATTATTTTTGAATTCCTAAGAAAAGTGAAGAATCCCGGAGCAGATGGTTCCGGAAAAGATACGTATACATATTATCTGGGTCTCAATACCGCACTGCTCGTATATGCGATACTTGCCGCGCTTAATATCACCCTGTTTGCGAACGCCATGGCGTTGATGGTGTCTTCGATTGTGTACTGGCTCCCTGTTGCGGTAGTATTGGCTGGAGGTGCGTTTGGTACACTTCTGGTACATCTTGTTGCGAGAGTGGAGCGTACCAATAAGCTGATGCAGCTTTCTTTCATAGTAATGTACGGGGGATATAACATACTCCTTTTTCTGGCGATATAGTTTACATGGTGTATATGCGTAGGGGAGGTAAGGCACAAACACTCCAAGAACTTAGCGACACAGGTTTTAACGTGCCGTTTTTTGTTGTGTGTGATCGTACATGGGGCGAGAAAGAGATCATGCGTGCAGTTGATGTAGACATGCCGAACGTTAGATATTTTGCGGTGCGATCATCCGCTTTGGTGGAAGACGGCGCAACACAATCGTATGCCGGACAGTTTTACTCCGCGTTGGCGGTTGAACGTGAAGCGCTGTACCGCGAGGTGGAAAATGTGCGCACTTCGTTCAATGGTATGGACGGTGTCGTCATTCTTCAAGAGTTTATACCCAGTGACGTTTCGGGTGTCGCGTTTTCGAGTGTCGGCGATTATGTGATCATCAATGCCAATGCCGGACTGTGCAAGAATGTTGTTGAGGGTAAGGCGTGTGATGAATACTATCTAAATGAAAAAGGTATGGTTGTTTCGAAGACTATCGGTGAGCATAAGCCGGCTCTTTGGTTTCGAGATGGACGGCTTGAAGAAGAGTCGTGCACGCAAGAGGCGTTGAGTGATGTACAGCGTAACGAGGTAGTCGCCTTGGCAAAGAAAGTCGAGACACACTTTGCGCAACCGCAAGATATTGAGTGGTGTTTTCGGGGAGACGTTCTGTATCTATTGCAGTCCCGACCAATAACGAGAAAAATTGCCGTACCTGAGCAGGAGTATTTTGATAGTGCCAATATTGCCGAAAGTTACTCGGGTATTGTACTGCCGCTGACCGCTTCATTCGCTCGGCGTATCTACCGCATTGTGTATACTGATTTTTTACG
Source organism: Candidatus Kaiserbacteria bacterium (assembly GCA_003561715.1). Taxonomy (GTDB): domain Bacteria; phylum Patescibacteriota; class Minisyncoccia; order Phycocordibacterales; family UBA12088; genus CSSED11-315. The sequence goes on from PWVU01000002.1 coordinate 11,276, forward strand.
AATGTCGGGCGTGCCACGGTCACTCCTCAAAAAACACGCATACGTCTTTGATAACTTGCTGGGATTTTTTCATGGTCGTATGTACTACAACATGAATAACTGGTATCGGCTTGCGCAATTTGTTCCGGGGTATAAAAGAAATAAAAAGAACTTCGAAACGATGATCACGAGTAATCTGCGCAAAGACATTGAGACGACCATAGTCCCAAGCGGCATGTTTACCGTGCTCTATCCCGGCATCGTGCTTGCCAAGCTGCTCGTATTTGGATTGACGACCCGACGATTTATACGATACGTCGAGCGTCATAGTGCCCAACTCAATGACACCGCCATCGAGACATTATCTTTTGCAGAGTGCAAAGCGCTATTCGACAGATTGGAGCGCGGCTTATTGCGCAAGTGGTACGTTACGCTCGAAAATGATTTTTTTGTTATGACGTACCTGGGCATCCTGCAACACTACTATCCTGAAAAACAACTACCCGGCTTGCTGTATTTCAAAAGCAAAGCTACCGAGCAGGTCGCATACGTACAGCAACTAAGCAAGCGATTCAAAGAAGTTCCTGAGTTGTGGCGCGCGGTGCAAAAAAAAGACGCGCACGCATTCGTCTCCCTACTGCGTGATCATCCTGATCTCAATGAATACTATCTTACGTACCTGAGGTTGTTTGGGGGACGCTTTGCCAATGAACTCAAACTCGAAACCGTTGGGATGGATGAAGATGTTACCAAATGCATGACCGTACTGCAGGCGTATGAAGCGTATGCGGCACCAACGGTCGCCGAGCATGCTGGCGATGTTGTCCCGCTTCCATACTTCAAGCGCTTGTTTTGTGGGTTCGCACTCAAAAAATTCAAGAAATACGCCGCGCGGCGAGAAGTATTTCGGTTATACCGATCGAACATGTTCTCGATCGCTCGGAGAATATTCAGACGAGCCGGGGTGCTTATGGAGGAGCAGGGAATACTCAAGGAAGCGCAGGACGTCTTCTATCTTTCGGTTGAGGAAGTCTTTGAGGCGGTTGGACTGCATGAGGCACCTGATCTCTCATCGCGGGTGATCGAGAGAAAAAAAACGTATGCGCAGTATCACAAAGAAACGCCCCCCTCACATTTTTTAGCTGTTGCCGGTACTGTTGTGGATGCCGGTGGACAAGACACTTCACGATCGGTTTTAGTGCGAGGAGTGTCCGCAGGGATTGCGTCGGGCAGAGTACGGGTTATGAAAGAGTTTGCAATGCCAGAGAACATAGATTTTGAGATTCTGGTGACCAAACATACCGACCCCGGATGGACTACATTGATAGCTTTGTCAAAAGGGCTTATTATTGAACACGGTGGGGTCCTCTCGCATGCTTCAATCGTTGCGCGGGAACTGGGAATACCGGCGGTCATTGGTGTTCCGGGAGCAACTGACACATTCAAAGATGGGCAACATATAGAAATAAACGGAACTACCGGAACCAT
>PWVU01000033.1 GCA_003561715.1 Candidatus Kaiserbacteria bacterium
CGTCTCGAGCGGCGCGCGCTGTCGATACGCAGGCGCGAGGTGCTCTGGCCGTGTGAACGAGACGTTGGCGGTTCTGTCGCTTGGTGTCAGCCATTCAGACCCCCACCCCCAGCGCCTTGACCATTGCCTGCCAGTGCCGGTGCTCCTCCCCGCTCGCCTCGTAGTACAGTTCCGCTCCAAGATGCCGCAGGCTACGGAGCGTTACCGCGTCGGGATCGAGCCCCGCCGCGGCCGCGTGTCGCTTCAGCGCCTGGGCCACGGCCGCGCCGGTCAGGGGCTCGGGTCCCTCGGGTTGGGGGGTCCCGTAGTATTTTCTCAAATATCGGCCCGCGTCGGTGGTCGCCGTGAAGATCGGATCATCGCCGGTCGGTTCCCGTCCGGCCAGGTCCAGATATCGCCGGATCGCCTCCCAAACCGGCGGGGGGAGCTCCTTCCACCTGGACTTGCCGCCCTTCAGGCGGGTGCGGTAGGTCACCTTTTCGCCTTCGACCCGCAGATCGTGAGCTCGGAGGCTGACCACCTCGGACCGCCGCCGGGCACACAGGACGTAGAATAGGAGGAGCGCTCGATCTCGAGCGCCGATCTCGGTATCGTCGGGGATCATCTTCAGGATCCGGCGGAACGCCACGAGGGGCAGCTTGTGAGCCCGCTCGTAGGGATTGACGTCGAGATCATCCCGGCCGACGGCGGCAACCGGGTTCCGATCGTGGATCCCCTGCTGGGTGAGGTAGGTGTAGTAGCTGGAGATCGCAGACAGCCGCTGGGCCACGGTTGCGTCCGCCAATCCGCGGCGCTTCAGGTGTTCCTTCCAGCTGGCCACGTCCCGAGGTTCGATCTCGGCGGGGTGCTTCTCGGTTGCCACCAGGAAGGCCCGCAGGGCGGTCAAGTACGATCGCCGGGTATGGGCGGCCTTCCCCTCGAGCCAGGTTAGCATCGCCGCCTGGTATGGATCTCGCTCGGACCGCGCCAGGATTGCGGCTTCGCTGGGGATGATCTCGCCTTCCATCGCTCTAGTCGCTGTCACTTGCTGCACTCGCTGGCGTCCAGCGTATGGCGTCGCGGAGCTGGTAGGTGCTCAGGTTGGTCCCGTCCAGATTGGCGCCGCTGAGGTTGGCCTTGCTTAGTATGGTCCCGTAGAGGGCGGCGCCGCCGAGATCAGCGCCACGTAGATCGGCGTCAGTCAGGGATGCATCGGTCAAGTCGGCGCCGGTCAAGTCAGCGCCGCTCAGGTTGGCCCCGATCAGTTTAACCGAGATCAGTTCGGCGTCGCGGAAACCGACGCCATTCATGCGGGCCCCGCTGATGTCGGCGAAGGGCACGCGGAGGTTGGGTAGTCTGGCCTTGATCAAATCGACCGCGCGAAAGTCCCTCTTTCCAGCTCTGTATTTTTCGACAAGTTCCTCGGCGCTCATTCTCATGTAATCTCTCTCCCTTGCTTGCGAAAACTATGATTATCGCAAGTCAGTATAGTACAGATGTTCGGCTTACGAGAGTTCGGCTATATCTATGGTACCGTCCACAAAGTAGGGCCATTGCTCAGATCCACGTGTGACCCCATTCCGCCTCCTTCCCAAGGACCTCGTATTCCGCCCCTTGTCAATGCCTGGCTTCAACATGGACCTGATCCGCTTCTATGCTATCCCCTGCCTTCAATATGGACACGTTCTCTGGCCATATTAATGGATACCTTGAATAGGCACCCTGGATATCGGGGCCCTCAAGGACCGCTACTGACATCCACCAGTACCTGCTGTAGCAACCCACTCGTCTCCTGCTCGAGTGCCTCGATGCCCCCCCGGATCTCCGCCAGCCGGTGCAGAGGTTCGGGCTCGGCGGAGCAGCGGGTGAAAGAGATATCGAATCCGATCTTCGTCCCGCTCTCATCGATCCAGGCGTCACGCACGTAGGGCAGCACCTCGCGTTGGAAGAAGCCCTCGATGCCGCCCTCCGCAAGCAGCGGAATCTGCTCTGTGTCACGCAGGTCGGTGTCCGGCTTGCCCTCCACCACCTGCTTCTTACCCTCGACCTCGACCTGCCAGCGCCTGTGGAGTGGATCGGGCTGGGCGCTTGTACACGTTGGCGATGATAGGAGCAGCGTCGGCATCCATCTCAGTGAGCTCATCCTCCAACTGGCCGGCGTGGCGCTTGCAGAAGCGCCGAGGTTTTTCCTTCACGCAGTATACATCACCCACCGATCCGCGCAAGCCCCATCTTGCAGTGAACCCGTTGCTGGCAACCACCGCTGCCACTCACCGCATCACTATACCCCCCCCATTATCCCAAATTCAGCCCCATTTCCCAAAACATATCCCAACCATACCCCATTGACACCGCTCCCCCGCTATGCTATAATGTCCCAAATTCATTCCCCACTTGGCAACGGGGGCCCAGCCGCAGCCACGCCCCCCCACACTCAAAGGAGACCCTAATGCCCCGCCTCCACTCCGTCCACCTCCCGGACCAACGCCCCTTCCTACTCCGCTCCCGCATGCTCTGGGCCTCTGTCATCGCCCAGCAGCCGCTTACCCCCGCCGTCGTCACCATCGTCGCCGACATCCTCGGCACCATCCCCTGACCAACAAGGAGGTCCCCTATGGCCCGCGGCCGTATGCTCAACAAATCCATCGGCGTAAGCGTCAAGTTCAACCAGCTCTCCCACGATACCTGCCGCCTCCTCGCCACCTGGCTCATCGCTCACCTCGATAAGAACGGCGTCTACCACGCCGACCCCGCCGTCGTCAAATCCTACCTCTTCCCTCGCCGCGCCGACGTCTCCATCGCCGACGTGAAAGGCTATCTCGACGAGATGGAGGCCGTCGGCCTCATCGTCCGCTTCACCGCCCGCCACGATGACTGGCTCTGGTGGCCTGGCTTCGCCGACAATCAGGTCGGCCTCCGACCCGAACGCGAAACCACCGACTTCCCACCCCCTCCCACCGTCTCCGAGCCCGAATCCACCAGCTGCCCCTCCCCGGCCCCCGACACCGATCCGCCGCCGCCTCGGCCGTCCTGCCCCACGCCTCCCGCTGCGCCGCCGCCTACCATGCCGCCGCCTACCATGCCGCCGCCCCGGCCTCCTTCCCATCCCCGCCGCCCGGCCCCCGGCCCAACCCCCAACTCAACAACAGAGTTACTCAGTACAAGCCCCAGCGACGAGCGATCTCGCCCCTCAACCTTCCAACCTGCCAACCTTCCAACCTGCCAACCTGCCAACCTGCCAACCCGCCAACCTGCCAACCCGCCAACCTGCCAACCCCCCCACCAGCCGAATACTTGTTCCTCAGAAAAAAGTCCCGGGAAACAAGTATCACAATATCGATGCCCCACATACCCCCTCAACCTTCCAACCCCTGTCC
>PWVU01000048.1 GCA_003561715.1 Candidatus Kaiserbacteria bacterium
ATTCTCGCCCGCCGATTCACTTCTGGTGCATGCACAGATCGATCCCGAGACGTACCTCATCACACAAGAGACGATCTTTGTTGCGCACGACACGGCACATTTTGAAATGACGGTGATTGAGTATCTCGACCGAGCTTTCCTCCCCGCCGAAGCATACGACGAGATTTTCACCCCGGAGCGTTATCCGTTCACGCGTATCTCCCTTGCAAACTAACAATGGTAAATGGTAAAGGTCTGACACTGTGAACCCCACCTGAATGTTAAAGGTCTGACCTTTAACATTTTTTAGAGTAGAGCGTTGTTGAATGCAATTTACCGCCGCTCCTCAAACAACGCCGGCGGCGTTTCAACGTGTTCGATTTCAAACACGATCCTGCCGATAACTTGTCCGCGCGCGGTTTCAACATCGACCCGCCATCTGCCCGGAAACACATTCACGCGTCTTGTGTAGCCGCGATACCCATCATCTCGCCCGCCCGTTATGGCGTAGCCTATGGTGCCGGCGCTGTGCCAGCGTCGCGCAACACCATCAAAGTAATACCAATGATGCGCCACTCGTGTCTCTAGTCGCGTGGGAGCAAATATCGCGGTATACACATATACGGGAGAGCCGGGTGTGCGGTGAATGGTTCGCCCAAAGAAAAAATCATGCGCCGGCGAATTACCTTCCCCACGCACCAGATAGTCGCCCGAAGGTAAACGCTCGATATGGTGAAAGATACCGGCGTCGCGAATAGTGAGCGGCACCGGCGGAATCATATTGGTGAAGTACAGTACATGCAGACCGACAAAAACAACAAGTACGATATTGCCGAGCAAAAAACGACGCGCCATCACGCGCGGTATCAATAGCGACAGTCCACCGAGATAGAACAGCATACCGCCCAAACTCACCAACCCCGCAACCACAAATACCCATGGCTCGATTGTCGAGAGTAAGTATGGCAACACCAGCGCAAGGTATGAAAAGAAGATGAAGTAGTACACACCGATTGCAACCGGAAGCCGCAAATAGTATTTTTTGAGAATATCATTTGAGACCATCAAGAAAACGACCAACAGTATGAACGGCCAGCTTGAGAAGAACGAGCCGCTAAACCAGTAGAAGACAAAGAACGAGCTCAGGAGTGCCCCGAACGAGTACTGCAAAATGACCGGCGCAAACAGGCGCACATACTTAAGCCAGCGCCAATACGGTCGCACCGCGTCCACGTCGCCATACTGAATGAAGGCGATCATCGCCGCGGAAAGCGTCAGATGAAATGCGAGTATCGAAAATACCAATCCGGTATTGATGTACTGAAACAGCAGAAAATCGCTGATCAATCCAAAGAGAAGCGATGCCGGTATCAAATACCGCTCGTACTGTTGATACCATGCTACCAATGTGGAAAAGTGCATAGAAGTAGTAAAAGAGCCGCTAGTGACATTGCGCATCTACCGCATTGAACGATGCAATCCTTTATACAGCGTGCCCGTGCCGATCAAGATAGCGATGCCCATAAGAAACACCAACAGCGGGCGATCTGCCAAAAAGGGAATCTTTGCGATCGCCGCTTCAAATCCATACAAGACCGCAACCACGCCAAAAATGGTCAGCAATGAGAACAAGATAGGATAGCGCGCCAAGACTGACTGGGTACGCCCACCCAACTCATCGTTGAGTTTTTTGGTCAGCCCTTCAAGCTCAGCAAGTGGATCTTTTGCGTTTTTTAGCATGAGGTCATCGTACCACAAGACCGCACACTACCGAACAAGATACAGATCTTGTCCATACCCACCCACACCCACGAACTCCGCTTCACCTCGAATGATCGCTTCAAACGGCTTGCAGGCAAAGCATCCGCCTTCGCCACGCGGGCAGTTATACGCTTTTTGCTCACGCGCTTCCTTCACTCGGCGCGCAACGGCAAGTACTTGCTCTTTCGCCGCTTCCGCATCCGGCAGCTGTTTCGCGATTGGCGCATCATCGCGCTCAAGATACCAATAGTCGGCACCCGAAACGCGCCGCTTCTGAAGCGCGTTCATAAGCAGGAGGTAGATGGGAAGCTGGAGCGAGTCGTCACTCTCATCGTGCTTGCCGGTCTTGAAATCGAGAATGCGCACGCTGTCATCTTCCTCAACATACTCGATCCAATCGATCAGCCCGCAGAGGATAATATTGTCTTCCTCGGAGAGATAAAAGTTGGGCGGCATGCCATTCTCGCTTTCTTTAAGCTTGACCGTTTTTTTGGTGAGCGGCCCCGGGTGCGCAATCACGCGCTCGATCATTGCGCGTCCGCGCGCTTTGTATGCCGCTTCTTCGTCCGCATCCGTAAAGCCGCCGATCTTTCCCGAGACCGCGCCCCAGGCGCGCTCGTAGTCGGCGAGAAGATCGCGGTCCATGCGCTTGTCTGCAGGATATTCGCGCAAAGGCTCCAGAGTGTTGTGTACCGCTTGTCCCAGCGAAAGCGCGGGAGAGACAATATTGATCTTATGCCTGCTCTTCGGGTCTTTGTAGACATTACGCAAATAGTAAAGTCGCGGGCATTTCAAAAAATCCCCCATCGACGAGTGTGATACCCACACGGAACTATATTTGTCAGGCATGGGGTGAGTATAGCAAAAACTCACTTATTTCTACACTCAAGCCGCACGCTAACCGAGGTCTTGACAAGATCGATATATATATATATGGTACTGCAAGCCCAGCACCCGACATGAGTTGGTGTGCCGCGGGTTATCCACATGGGAGAATTGGAATGACGACGGTTTGTGAGCATATCGAGAAGCTCGGCAAAGAGCGGTCGACCGAGACGAGCCCCTTCGGCGACGAGGTTCTCAGTGTCCCTGGTGGGACCTTCCTCGGCCCACTTCCGGAACCGCTTCTGAAGCTGCAGGTGCAGAAACTGGAGGCGGCAAAGCGAGTCGCCGAACTGGAGCGCCAGCTGAAGGCGGCCAAGAAGGTCGCGGAAGGTCTCGACGCCCTTTTCGAGGCAGGTGTCATGGAGATCTATCCGGCCAAGCTCTCCGTCACGCCGAATGCAGTCGGCATGGTGATCGCCGCCGACACCGGTCGCTACTTCGGTCCCGATGGCGTTTACGAGGCACCGACCGCCAACCTCCAGCAGGCGGTGGCCCACTTCGAGAAGGAACGGCGGGCAAGGAGCCGAAACGGCAGCTTCGATCCGCTCGACGACGAGGATAGTGCCATGTTCGCGCATTTCTTGCGCGAGGCGGCCGGAATGAACTAGCCGTCCAGATCTTTCGCTTTTTCAACCCACGCAACACGCGCCCGCCGGGAGGAGGGCGCGTTTCGTATTTCAATACAAGATGAATATCTACTCCACCTCCCCCGGATTTGCCAAGC
>PWVU01000081.1 GCA_003561715.1 Candidatus Kaiserbacteria bacterium
GGATGAACACGAGCCGAGATCAGTCGACGTACTGATATATCGAGACCGGTTTCCTCTCTGATCTCGCGCACGACCTCGGAAGCAAAATCAAGCGATTCCATTTTTCCTCCCGGGAAGACCCATGAGAGTTTTTTTACGTGCGGGTCTTTCTTTTTTCGCCCACCAATTAGAACCTTTCCGTTTTTTTCTATAATACCCAACCCCACCACGATCGTGACCGGAGCCTGTGTTTTCGTATCCCAAAACAGCTTCAGTGCATATGCGATATCTTGATCGGCAGAGCGCGTATCGGTCGATGTATGCTCTATTGAACGGAAATATGCCCGCAACATCTCGCGAAAGAATTCGCTCTTGGTTCGATGGCTTGTTTTTAACACAGCCTCGAAGTCCTTATGTAGTTCAGGCGGGATAGAAAAGCCTATCACCTTGGTCTTTCTCATGCCGTGATAGTATAACTTAGTTAAACTTTTGTATCAATAGCCTGCGCATACAAGCTACCGCTTCAGGAACGCCTGGGCTAGCTTGTCAATTCCACCGCACGCCTGCATAGCTCGCGCAGATCGTGGACGGGAGTAGTGCCAACACTCTTGAGGTAGTGTGCCGGCAAGCCCATGCGCAGGGCATCATCCGGCCAACCTACAACGATGCGCTTTCCTCGCTCTTCAGGAATACGCATCAACTCTTGCCCGATAGACATACCCAGCTCGAGATTGGTATTCAGCCCCAGAAGCTCATGCGCGTTGCGCGGTATCCAGTAGAGGTTCACATTTGCGTGCGCACGACGCGCCGATTCCCACTCGTGGATATAGTCTTTTTCGGTGAAGTCACCCGATTCCGGCGCAACTCCCCGAAACTCGGGAACAAAAATCCAGCCCGTATACCCAAGCTCTCGCAGGTACCGAACAGCCTGAGGGCGCCACATATACTCCAATATCTGCGAGCGCGAGGTCGGACCATTGAAGAATATAGACGGCGGCGAATCTTCGGGAGGAGCAGAATCATCATAGAACTGCACACGCGTATCGCCCCACATATCCCGCAGCACGGAAAGCATATCTGTGTGTGTGGCACAATAGTTCTCTATTCTTTGTTTTTGTTCTTCATTATTGTCCATAGACCTTGAGCGTTTAGCATCTCAGAATCGACACATATTTTTTCTGATGTAACAGACGAAAATTACTACACTTCACGTAACGCCTCACGCGTACGCTCCCCTGTTGCACCGTACTCGGCAAGCGAGCTATTCGCGCCGCAGGTAATGCCCTTTTCACACTGGAAGCGCACCAGCGCGCGCATGGTCGCGATATCGAATGCGCCGCGCGCAAATGCATCCGCCAGATAGCCGGCGCTTGCAAGCGCATCTTGAAGCACCGCCACTTCCAGATGACGCGCGCCGAAGGTTAGTCGCTGGGTGAGCGCCGATGGAGCAGATTGCGTAGATGCTTGCTCTTCATCGTCCGCGTACGCCATTGTGCCATTTGGCACACATTGTCGCCACGGCGTTGCGCCTTGCTGATTGTAGAGATGCCGCGCGTAGAGCAAGTTTCCGACCAACGAGTCGATATTGATCCCCATCGCCACGGCCGGCGCACGATGGTATCCCTCATGCAATTGGAACAGTCCGATCATCATCCCACCGGTACCACCCCGAAGCACACGCCCGTCGGGCAAATAGTGTCGCATGCCCGATTCGCAACGCGCCACCTCCACCATCTCCGGCGCATCACTAAAATACATCGACACCACCCGCTCGATCTGTGCGGGGGTGAAGGTTTGCGCCTGGACGCTCTGAGCAAAAAGAAATACAAATGCTACTACTAACAATTGTGACGCTTTTTTAATCAGAGTGAATTGAATGGTTTGCATATGATTCAAGTATAACAAACTAACTCTTGTAAGCTAACTGTGATATAAAGGTTTCATGAATAAATCAGAGACCGATGGTCCGATCCAGACCAAACAGGAGCATGTATCTGCTGAAGTAGATCCAAACTCCGACATTGCCCAGGAATTGGGCAATAGCATGCTGGAAAATCCAAGGCTATTAGTCGAAATGATCCACGTGAAATCAAGCAGGCATACTGTGAACTCTGGCGCGCCCACCTCGAAGATCAAATAAAGTCAGGAATATCTATAGCTGAGTTGCGTCGTGGAGCAGGAAAATATCCAAAAAATAAAACTTTCGAGCTAGTTGATGTGACTTATGCAAGAATATTTGGCTGGGGGACTCCACAACTGAAAGCTGTGGAAGAGATTATTGACGAACTTGAGAAACTATACCCTGACAATGCTTCACCCGAAAAAACTAAGGAGGAGGTAAGTAGAACGCCGGAGGAAACTGCTTCTATACAAGCAATGCTGGATTGGCTTGATTCACAACCACAACCAAAACCTATTTCTGCAGAAGAAGCGCCTGCTAACCACAGAGAGGGAAAAAACAAATTTGTACCAGATACGGAAGCTCCGATTGACATGCTTATTCATAAATACTTTTCTTACTCGGATGCTCCACTAGATGAAGGAACACTGCAAGTTATGCGCACAGCGAGCGAACAGTCTCCAAGTGCTGCCAAATACGGAGAGTCTTTACGTGACATCTTACGAAATACTGAATCTAGAAAAGCAGTAACCTCCATGATGGAGGCGTGTGATAAGACGCTTGATCAGCTGAATATCATCCCTAGCCCGTTCGCAAAATCCAACTCGTGGGTTTGGTGGGACATGGCAAAGCAAAACTATTATTTTCAAACCTATCTCAAAAACCCTAATGAAATTGAGACTGGAGGATATACCGTGGGCACGTGACAAGGCAAACAGAATGAAATAGTAAATCGACATGTAGGTTGGGAAGTTTACCGAGCGTTTCGAACAGGAGAAGATAACGGGCTACTGAACAAGCTCGCTTCACATGAGCAGGTAGAACATATTCGAACCCTTCTTATGAAGAGCCCAAAGGAAAATGGCACTTTATCCTCAAATGAACTTGCAGAACTGGGCGAACTATTGAAAAGCGCGGTTGGAATCGGTCCGCTATCACAATAGCCAGAGATTAAACTACGACCATGGCTTCTGTCACCGGGGTGACATCAGATAGTTGTATTCTCTACACTTCCGGCCCCGAATCTCTGCTCGTGTAATCAAAATGAAAATACTCCCGTTTGGTGCCGAGGGCAAAGCCGCGCTCTTGCATTGTCATCCCAACATGATACTGTCATACCTCTGCAAAGTAGAAATGTCACCGTAACCCGTTTTACCATATCGTACAGGTATATCAGCGAATATGTACGATATGGAAGACACCATACGCATGA
>PWVU01000012.1 GCA_003561715.1 Candidatus Kaiserbacteria bacterium
ACCAGAATGCAGGCCGCCAACCCCGTGCCATAGAACAGGTTCGGAGCCAGACCAATTACCGCCTCAACCACATCCAGCTCCAGCAAATGCTGCCGGATCTGGCCTTCCACCCCACTGCGAAACAGCGCCCCCTGGGGCAGCACCACCGCCATGCGTCCGTGGGGCTTTGCCATCGAGGCGACCATGTGCTGCACCCATGCAAAGTCACCGCTGCTATCGGAGGGCAACCCGGCGAAGGCCCGTCCCCAGGGGTCAGACTCCCAAATCTCCCGGCCCCACTTCTCTAGGGAAAACGGTGGATTGGCAATCACCACATCAAAGGTGGCCAGCCCACCACTCGGAGACCTAAACACAGGCTGCCGCAGAGTATCGCCTCGTTCAATGCTGAAGTCTTCGACCCCGTGCATCAGCAGGTTCATCCGCGCCGCCGATGCCGTGGTCAGGTTCTTCTCCTGGCCATACAGCTTGCCAAAGAAGGTGCGTGGGTCGCCGCCCCGCTTCCGAATCCGCTCCACCGCTGCCAGCAACATGCCACCGGTGCCGCAGGCCGGGTCATAGACCGTCTCACCCTCCTCTGGGGCCAGAATATCGACCATCAGGTTCACGATGCTGCGCGGGGTGTAGAACTCCCCTGCTTTATTCTTCGTAGCGTCAGCAAAATTCTTGATCAGGTACTCGTAGGCGTCGCCCATGACATCGCTGGCAACCCGCTCGTTCCCCAGCTTGAACGACGAGAAATGCTCAACCAGATCCTTCAGCAGGGCATCGGGCAGGCGTTCCTTGTTGCTCCACTGGGCATCGCCAAACACCCCGTAGAGATGGTCCTGATTAGCGATCGAGATGTTCAGCATCGCATTTTGAATCGCCGTGCCCACATTGCTGGCCGTCTCCCGCACATCCCGCCAGTGACTCCCCTCAGGCACCTGAAAGCGGTGCTCATCCTCGAAGGCCTCGCCGTATTCGGCAATCATGCGATCGTGCTCTTCGTCCCACACATCACAGATACGCTTAAAAAATAGCAGCGGCAGGATATAGCTCTTCCAATCCGTGCGATCGACCGGGCTCCCTCGCAGGATGTTGGCCGCCTGCCAGAGCTTAGACTCCAGCTCCGGCAGCGTGATGGTAGCGTCGAACAGTTTTCCCTGAACCATGGGCGATCGAGTGGGGGCATGAGCCCCTTAAGTATGCCCGCGATCGCCGAATCGACAGTATTTAGGTTTTCACGCCCATCACAAGTTTTACAGAAACGGGCTTTCGCCTCTCCAGCATTACTTTCAAATTAAGGTGTGCTAACTTTGGATTGCATCGGGATCTCTGGGCAAAAGGAGAACCCGAAGCTTAAAGGGCACCCCCTATCAGTGGGTTAATCCGCTAGGGGGAGTTCCCTCGGTATTAACGGGCGATCGCGCCCTTGACAGCCCAAGTCTTTGCTCCGAGCAAACTACACCCACACTCCCGCTGGTTCGTCCAGCGGGCTTTTTATTGCCCAAAAGCCCCCACCGAGGCTGGTAGGGCTTAGCCTGGCGAAGCTACTATTTGGGACAACTTATTGATCAACCCCTTAAGCAGCAGGGAATTCAGGTAGTACACCACTTGGACTAGCCCTGAACTAATTTTCTTCAAAACTGAGTAGTACACGGGCTATATTTGTCGTTTTTAGAGATCTGAAGCCCTAATTCTTTCGTTGAAGAGTTGCGTGTCACGCAGCCATCCAGGCAATACAAATGAACTAAATCACCCCAAATCGCAGCTTCACTACTTTAGGGTCTACATGCTCTTTTTGTAATTTCAGCAAGTACAGTTTATTGGCATATCAAGGGTTTCAGCGTTTGAGAGCGAAAAGAGCACAAAACAATGGGGCTTGTTGAGAATTGAGGCTGTTTGTTGAGAATAGTGAGAATTGAAATTGGATCCAATTCAATTCTGCTTTTGTGGGGTAGGTCGAAGGCGATGGGGAGATAGGCGGAGTCATCTCCAGTGCAACGAGCAGAAGGGGGACGATATGGCCCTAAGTCCGGCAGAACTCTGCCGAGAAACCCTGACTTCCTCGGCAGAGTTCTGCCGTAAAAAAGCAGACTTCGGCAGGATCCTGCCGAAGTGGTGGCTGAAAGCCTTTTATATCAAGGCTTTTGAAGCGCTACAAACAATATATATACATACTGTTTTAAAAGATCTTTTAAAACAAACAACAGTGTGTTTGGTAAAAAAACGAATTTAGAGAATTGACCTGTATACAGTCAGGGATATCTCAATACAGATGAGAGATTCAGTTTCACTCGGTTTAGATGAGGTTGGCCCTGCTCCAGGGCCAAGGATCGTAAAAATCTTGAGCTACTTAACTTGCGCTAAAAGAATCCGCCACTAGACCATCACAGCCTGGCAGGATGCGGTTGAGAGCACGGCCTGAGTGTTGAAGAAACGGACTAAATTTCGTTCAGCAAAGAGAGGACACGATGCTGTCGAGGCCCGGCCAAAGTCTGCTAGACCAAACGAACTTAAGGTGTCACTTTCTGGAAACTTCGCTAAGCTAGGAGCAGTTAAATAGTTACGATTGGCGCCAGTCAAACCAAACAGGGGACAGGTGGAGTGTTCTCCTACCCTTTTTTGGTTTATGCGCTTAAAGGTTTTTGATAGACCACCCTGGCTAGGTCATTCATATCTGCTCAAACAAACTAGCTGCTTACAGCTAGTTAATGCTGCCATTGGCAGCGTTCAGCAGAATCGACACAGCCAATTTCCATTAGATCGGCTTACATTCTTAACAAAACTTCAGGATTCCTTTTTCCTGATTCAGGAAAAAGGAATCCTGAAGGCCAAATTTAGAGATTTCAAAAATCGCCGCAAATCGCCGCAAGTCTTGTATATCAGGCTTTGTAGGGATCTCGGCGATTTTTTGTTTTCCAGTTTCAGACTCCCTGAAACCCTGTAAAAATCCAGCAAAAATGCATTCCCAGCGAAATTGTCGGCGTGAAGGTTTTGCTAAAACACATCATTTTCAGGAAAATAAAGAAATGACTACCACACTAGGTTTTGGTTACAATGATTATTTGGCCAGTGAACGAATCCGCACAAAGCCAAAACGAATTTCAAACTTTAAAACGGCTATCAAATACTTCCTCCGATCTCAAGGGGTATCTGAGCAGGAAATTAAATCTGACTTGGAAGGCTCTTTAGATAAGATACCTTTGTCGGCTCTTCCGACCTAGACATGGGAAAGAGGCTCTGAGGGCGAGAAGTGGAGAGAGAAAGAAACGCTAGGAAGG
>PWVU01000100.1 GCA_003561715.1 Candidatus Kaiserbacteria bacterium
CCCACTGTGGCCTGGGGCTCTTCATGCACGAGTCCTCGCGCAACAGCGTCGAGGGCGACACCTACACGCACAACCAGTTCGGCGGTGTGGTGCTGAACAACACGGCCGAGAACGGGCTCGAGGGCCTCACCGTCACCGACAACGGCGGCTGGGGTGTGCGGTTCGTCCACGCCTACGATGACCACCTGATGGATAGCGTGGTCACCTACAACCTGGGCGGCGGCGTGCAGCTGATCGCCTCCGAGGCGTGCGAGGTCGACGGCAACCTGATCGCTTCGAACGGCGCGCTGATCGCTTCCAGCGGAAGCGACCCGGACAGCTATGACGATAACGTACAGGTCCTGATCGCCGCTGGCGATAAGGCGCTGTTCGGCACCCACGTGTTCGACAGGCTGAACACGCTCAAGGACGAAGACGGCAACTGGATCACCAAGCCGATGAGCGACTTCGTCCTCGAGAAGCACCAGATCGAGAAGAAGCTCGACTTGCTGGACTGGTGGCTGGATGACCTCAACGACGAGCTGGACAACATCGAGCAGCGGGTCACCATGGGGAATGAAAACCAAGCCGAGCGCGAGCTCAAGGCGATCCTGAGGGGTAGAGACCCATTCGCTTCCGCTCGCATCACGAGGTCAGACATCGCGGGCAACGATCCGGTGGACGCGACACACCACGGGATGCTCCTCCCTGAGTACAACTTCACCTGGTGGGATCACGTGGCGTACGGCGACTACGACGACTACGAGATCGGCCAGCACCCGTTCGACCAAGCGCTGCTCAATGTGGGCAAGCTCGACTTCTACAGCGACCCGCAGACCCCGTCCTTCGGTCTCAGTCGGGGCTCAGTCGATGACGGCGCAGAAGATGCTGATGAGCTGATGTGGGACAAGATCGGGCTGATCTCCATCCTGATCGAGGCCATCGAAAACGAACTGGCCAACACATTCTATGGCGTGGCCTGGTGCCATGAGCGTGGGTTCATCGAGACCACAGACGAAGTCGAGCTCTTGGACTCGCTGCAAGAGAAGCTGGACCACTGGCGCGGCTTGGGCCTGATCACGCAAGACACGTACGATGACCTGAACGCCAAGCTCGCCGCGACGATCAACCTCACCGCACGGCTGAGGCGAGCCCTGATCGGCGATGGCGTTGACGGCTTTTCTGGAGGAATCCTCATCGGCGGCACGCAGCACAACATCGCGGCCCGACTCGTGCGAATCGGTGGGAACCTCGACGACCTCGATGAGGTCAAAGCGGCGATCCAGATCATCGAGGCCATCAAGGCAAAGATGCACGCCGACATCCTCGACTTCCGGCACAAACTCGCGCTGCTCGATCTCGAGCTCCCGCCGTTTGCGCACGTCAACTCTGACCTGATCGGCAAGAAGGAAAAGCCGTTCTCAGCAATCACCGACGATGAGATTAGAGGTCCACAGCCTAACCCACTGTCTTCCATCAGAGTTGGACTCAATAACGATGATATCGCAGTGGCCATAAGAGAAGGTCTGCTGGGATCTGGATCCTGGAGCAATGCGGACATCGCGTATGACCTGACTGGGCAGCCGACACCCTCGGTAAACAACGTCATCTCCTCGAACATCATCACCTCGGATCTCCCCGCGGCCTGGGGCCGGAACGTCGGCATCGTCATCGCCTCCGACCACAACGCCATCGTCAACAACCTGATCACCAACGAGGGGCTGCCCGAGCTCGACGATTACCTACGTTACCTCAACAACGTCGGCGACGATCCGATCTATGCCCAGATCTACCGGCTGGACGTGGGTATGATCCTGCTCGCTGATGAGTGTCTCATCGCCTACAACGCGCTCGAGTTCCTGGACTGGGGGATCAAGCGCGGCGGCGAATGGAAATGGGAGGACTACCAGCTGGAGTACATCTTCACCAAGCTGGCCCACGTTTCCTACTGGCCGGGCCCGGGGCAGGTGCTCGAGCTCGATCGCTACGACGAGGTGCTGAAGCCGGGCGACAAGTTCTACCCGCCGATGGCGTACGTGGACTACGTGCCGGTGCTCAGGCTGCAGCGTGGTGACGTGTCTGTAAGCTTGGATCGAACCGTCATCCGCAACCGGCTGTCGCTCAACTTCTTCGACCAGACGGGTACCGGCATCGAGATCTTCAAGGCCCACTCCAACACCATCGACGAGAACCTCTTCTATAAGGTATCAACGGCCAACATCATTTTCCGGGAGAGTGCAGGACCAGAGGCCGCGGGCATCTTGCTCGAGCACAACGATCACTTCGGTGGCAAGGCCGTGGCAAACTACATGTCAGAAGTGTCGGTGAACGCAAGCGCGGACTACACGCCGCCTGCGGGACCGGGCCATGCCGGCGTTGTCGGCGATGTGCAGCCCCCGGGCGCACCCGAGCCGTTCGCGTTCGCCAACTTCCTGACCATCGACAAGTTCGTCATCCTTGAGAACTGGGCCAAGGCGAAGGGCTTCACGGTCGCGCTGCAGCAGTACCAGTGGGACGGGCTGCCGCCGAACCTGGACTTCTTCGGGTTGACCATTACGTTGCCCGAGGAGAAGCCGCGGCACCCGGCTGCCATCTTCGACGATCCAGATGCGCCGCCGGTGGTGCTCAAGAGGACGTTGGGCGAGGGTTATCACCTGCTTTCGGTGCCGGTGGTGCCGGAGGACAACTCGCCGGGCAACGTCTTCAAAGCGGTCACCGACTCGGGGCAGCCGCTGCTCATGGCCGAGTGGGTCGACGGGGACTACCAGGAGCCAGCGGAGATCATCCCCGGACGGGGCTACTGGATGTTCCTGTTCGATGAGGTGACCATCGAGGTCACGGGTGACCTGGATGCGGTCGACTGGACGGTGGAACTGCCGACGGCCGGCTGGCACATTGTCTCCACACCCAAGTGGCCGATCGCCTGGAGTGGGGTGAGGTTCCACGACGGGACCGAGGAGAAATCGGTCGGCGATGCGGTTGGCGCGGGCTGGATTGCGCCGTATTTCGTCGCCTTCAACAGGGAGACGGGAGACTACGAGTACATACTCTTCACCACCGCTGGTGCCGGTATGAACCCGTGGCGCGGCTACTGGATCATGACGGAAGTGCCCAATCTCACCATGATCCTGCCCAACGATTGGCCCGCACCGCCCCTCTCAACCAGTCTGTCTGTGGGCTTGACTGCTGCGGACATTCCTGCCCAGCTTCGGGCGCCAGCGCCGCCAGCCTTGAGTGCACTGGGCGCGGGGCCGCTCACCGCGTTGAGCTACCCGAAC
>PWVU01000137.1 GCA_003561715.1 Candidatus Kaiserbacteria bacterium
AACCATGCGCAAGGTGTTGCGAATACATCGTCAATTGCTGCTGGCAGATGACATGTCAGACAATATCGCCACACACTCGTACCGAGTGACAATGATCGGTTGGTTACTGGCAAAGAAAGAACAAGCAGACTTATACAAAGTTGTGATGATGTGCATGTTGCATGATCTGGGCGAAATACGCAGTAATGACCATAATTGGCTCAACAAACGCTACACAAAGATTTTTGATGCGGAGATCATTGAAGAGCAACTTGGCACGTTGCCATATTCCGAGCTTCGGGAGATGGCTCTGGAGTACGAAGAGAGAAAGACAAAAGAAGCGATCATCGCAAAAGATGCTGATCTGCTCGATCAAATCCTGTTGCTAAAAGAATACGAATGGCAAGGAAATCGCGAGGCATCAGTTTGGCTCCACGGAAAAGGTGACGACGACGGTAACGCCCAACTCAATGCACTCAAACTTGATTCTTCCAAAGCGCTTGGCAAAGCGATCTACGATCGCAATCCGTCCGATTGGTGGAACAATCTGTGGACCAGTAACAACCGAAAGACGTAAGCCCACAGAGCAAATGTAACCATAGCATTCGCCAACGAATAATAATCACTATGCCCTCTGAACGACCAGCCTCGATTGAGCCTCAAGAAAGCCAGCCCAACGTAATCAAGGTAGGACCCAAAGATGCGGCACGGCTCCAAGCAATTCAACAAAGCGCAGTGGAGCATGCGTCCGGCGTACTCTTGAATCCCGAAAAATGGGCGGATATGCCTCCTGAAGAGCGCGAGGAGCTTTTGCGCGACCCAAACACTGTTTTCTTCGTTGCAGAGCGTGATGGTGTGTTTATCGGCATGGTGCGACTTTTCAAAGCGTTACCTACTCAAGAATTGGAAGATAAGGAGTTACAAGATGAGCAAGGAGAAGTCTGGAAGATCGGATCGGTATACACCATGCCCGAGTTTCGGGGGCAAGGTATCACACCCACCTTGATCAACCGAGCAATCGAGGAAGCCCGTGCGCGCGGAGCTGCTCGTGTAGGACTCATCACCCAAACACATCTTGATGCAGTTAAACTATACCAAAGCTTGGGTTTTGAAGCAGAAGAGACGTATATTGATACTAATGACGAGAATAAGGAGAAAGTTCACATGTATCTGAATCTGCAGAAGACCGGCACGCAACAAGATAGTTCCTAATTTTGACTAAGTACCACTTTTGCAATTTCACAGCCAATACTCATGCACCCTACCCTCAAACAAAACGACTCCCGCATCTCACTTCCCGCACTTGGTGCGTGTGAACTAACGTCGGTTTTTACGCCCGAACTATTTGCCGATGTGGATAGCAACATCGCTGCGTGGCTTCCGAGCCACGTGCACGAAAGCGAAGCGGTAGATATGGTGTCGTATCAGCTACTAGAGCCTCTCGATAATAGCGAACTGGTAGAAGCAGTCGGCGGTATGGATACGGTAGCGGAGCGGTGTTGTGTTACACCCGCACACATACGTGCATTAGTTGCAGAATGTGGATCCGACGAAGCGATCCTCCAGCGCAACGGATACCAAAATCTGTTCTTTGTGACCGACCCGGACACACAAACGGTGTATCTGCTCGGGGTGGTCTATGACCCGTCGGTCACTGCGTGGGTGCCGTACATCTACCGCTTGCGCAACCTCTACCGCGCATGGAGTCGCGGAAACCGATTGTTCATTCCGGAAAGAATTTGATACGATGTCACGAACGAAAACACACCATGAGTCTTTTTGAAGCAACGGTAACGTACGTCGATGATGCTTTCCAAGGAAAGCAGAAAGCTCATTTTGAGCGGACAGTTCATTGGATGCGGCTATTTTATCCCCAAGGGTCTGAGGCGCACGATATCGCCGCATATGCGCATGACATTGAGCGCGCACTGCGCGATACCACATACACACCGCCTGATGACTATTTGGACGCAACCTTTCTACAACATCATCAGGAGCGAGGTGCGGAACTTATGGCGGCATTCCTGCACCAACATAACGCACCGGACGAGGTCATCGCGACCGTAACGCATCTCATACAAAAACACGAGGTGGGAGGAGACGAGGTACAGAACGCTCTTATGGATGCCGACTCGGTAAGCTTCTTCGAGACCAACGCCGAGATCTTCGTCACACACAAAGCGCCGATCGAGGGATTTGAGCGGGTCAAACAAAAACTCGATTGGATGTATGACCGCATACATACCGACGAACACAAGCTACTGGCGGAAGCGAACTACAGAACATGGTCTAATGCGCTTGAGCAAAGTAAGGAGACCGCATAGTGGTTGCGACATTTGAATTTTGCATTTTCCACCGACCTCTCTGGCTACATCATTCGTACTAAACCAATCCTCAGTAACTGCACCAACGCACATCACCTCATAAACCACAGCGCCGCAAAAGAGAGCGCTATCGCGATAAGCTTCTGTACATTCCAATGCTCTTTATAGATGATGATCGCGAGTACGATCGGGATGAGAATATAGAGCGAATGAATGGTGTACACGATCGCAAGCGTGCCACCGTAGGCAAAAGCAAGAATGAAGGTGGCGTAACTGACGTACTGAATAACTCCACTCACCAACGACAATAGTAGCAACTTATGGTCCGCAAAATGTATATCAGGTGCTATACTTCCTGAGTTTTTTCTCCGAAGGCGATACTGTACACTGCCCGCAATCGCACCAAACGCGTTTGACACTGCGGCGAAGAGTAGCACGGACGTGAACAAGTTTGTCCCTTCTTTGCTAACTGCCGCACCCAACGCTGCAAACAAAGCACTCGCAACTATGAGTATCAAACCACGCTGAATATTAACTTGACGCGTATGTTCATTTCGACTTATAAGCAGAAGTGGGACAAGTACTCCAAGCGCAATCCCGAGCCACTCGCGTGATGACAATATTTCACTGAAAAATAGTACCCCGATACCAAGTGCCAGAAGTGGACTAACAAACTTATGCAACGGCAACAGAATTGTCGCATCAATACAGCGCATTGCATCCATGCGCAAATTTGCTCCAATGATATAAAACACACCATTGAGAACACCGAAAGCAACCATGGTCCACGATATCTCACTAAATCCCTCAAACCACCCCGCCACAAGAAAACCTAGTACCCCACTAACTTAATTTTGAGTCCCTATACTTAAACTTCTTCCGCGCCTGCTTCACGGTAAATGTCCAATTGATGGTCGCACGT
>PWVU01000154.1 GCA_003561715.1 Candidatus Kaiserbacteria bacterium
TACGATCATCAACAGCCGTCGCTGGATACAGCGCCGCTGGGCCGCGCGCGATGCGGTCGGAAACACCAAGACCGACTACGAGATAGTGCTCCGTCTCATCAAGGCGCTTCACGACAACAACGCTATCGTCGGAGGCACGGCCGGCACAGACGCCTGGCCGGGCGCCAACTACGATGGTGCGGTCGCCGGGACCGACAACGGCTTCACAGCTCTTTGGGGCCGCTACTTCCTCGGAAAAGGGGACGAAGACAAGATGCATCCGGGCGACAGCCTTGATGCCTGGAGCGGCACCGGTACCTACACCATGCCGGCTGGGGACTTCAGCAAGTACCTGGTCAACCTTATCGCCGACAACATCTACCGTGAGTTCGGCGCACCGCTTCATGGTGTGGACGACCCAAGGAACGGAATCGACAGGAAATGGTTCGGCACGATGTGGATCTACTCCAACATCGGAGGCGGCCCGAGGGAAGACGGTCCCGATCACTCGGGGATCTTCTGCGCCTACGAGCCTGAGATCACTCCTGCGGCCTACCCCCCTGGGGCGCAAGTGGACCGTCTGGACAGGACCTCGCATCGCAAGGGCTTCATCTCCACCGACGAGGAAGGCAACGTGTCCGCCGCCGACGACTTCGACGGCATTCTCGCCAAGTCCTACAACCCGTGGGATTCGGACGTGACCTTCCGCGACGCATCGGGTGTGGGGCTGAACACCCACCCATACTGGACTATCGCATGGCTGTTCAACCGCCGTGTGATGTACAACATGGGCACTACCGTATCGGCCGGAGACACCGCCGACCTGTTCGTAGCTCCGGACCAGGTGTCGCGCTTCTTCGTGCACCAAATGGGCGACGACATCGGCGAGACCGGCGAAGGCAGGACCGGCGGCAAGACGAACTACGCCTGGTTCTACCGCGCCTACAGCAGGTTCGGCGATGATGACTTCCGGGTGCCGCGCCACGTTGAGGCGTGGGAGACACCGCTGTCCGACACGGTTCGAGGCGAGATCGAGGATGGACTCCTCCATTCCATCGATCCTGTTGGCATCCCGTCGCCTGTGCCCTACGTCAACACCGATGCCTTGCGCGTTCAGTACCCCTTGGTATTCACGACTTTCCGCTATGTCATGCACTACCAGGGTGGAGCGATGACGAGGAACCTCGGCTATATCAATGCGACAAGGCCAAGGCCCTACCTCGAGATTCATCCTGATGATGCAGGACCTAGGGGTATCGAGAACGGTGACGAGGTATACGTGCAGACGATGCGCGGCAAGAACATCGGTCCGTGGGTGGCCATGGTCGACACCACGATTCATAAGGGTGTGACCGGAGGCCCCTGGCACTGGGGCGACCGCGGTCTCAGCACCGGCCCGAGCGCGAACTACGCCTGCATCGACGCGCTGGACCTCTCGACTACGATGAACGAGACGAAGGCGTGCCTGTGTCAGATCACCAAAGGGAAGGTCTAGGCATGTCGGCCGATACAAGAGCCAGGAGGTGAAAGGATATGGCACAGAAGGGATGGGAGTATATCCTCGACAATTGCACCGGCTGCCATGGCTGCACGATCGCCTGTAAGGCAGGACGGTTCAGAGATCCTGAGCAGTCCAAGATGCTACGGCGTTTCGCCATCGGTGTACCCAAGCCGGTCACAGCCGAGTACTTCGTGCCGACGGCGTGCAACCACTGCTTCGAGCCGTCGTGTATCGCCGCATGCCCCAAGGGTGCGCTGGTCAAGGAAGACAACGGGATCGTCACGCAACGGCTCGATCGCTGTGTTGGTTGCAGGCGCTGTGAATGGGCCTGCCCGTACGGCGCTATCGAGTACGACGACGATGTCGGCAAGGTGACCAAGTGCGATATGTGCTACGACAGGCAGGTGGACGGCCTAACAGACGAGGACAAGACGCCGTGGTGCGCGTTGACTTGCGCCGCCTTCGTGCTGAACGTCATTGAGGATTTCGAAGAGGCCGACTCCGGAGATGGAGCTCCACCGAGCTTCGCCGACGAGGCTTTTACGAAACCTGCGATCAGATTCATCGGTACGGATACGTTTGCTTAGTGGTTGAGTGAACGGAGCCGCAAGCAAGAGGGGTGGGACCTTCGGGTCCCACCCCTCAACTTCTGCAGGGACTCGGACCTCCTCGGCATGGTGGCTTCGGCATAGCGTCGGTGTCGGTGGCGTACAATGCTCGGGGAGACCACTAGCGACGTGGAGGTAGCGCGATGTTCGACGGGTTAGACAAGCTCGAGAGGCTGATGATCGTTCTGAGCCCCGAGCCGATAGAAGTGTTTGCCGAGCAGTGTCTTCAGAATCTGAACAAGGACTCCGAGTGCCGGGCGTGCGAGCAAGTGTGCCCCCTGGAGGCCGTGAAGATGGAAACCTATCCGGAGATCGACTTGGACGTCTGCACGGGTTGCGGCGTCTGCGCCTCGATGTGCCCGACCGGAGCGCTCGAGGTAGCCAAGAACTCCACGGTGAACATGGCCGACCTGATGGCCGAGATGCTAACGGCTTCCGAAGTCAAGAGACTGGCTTTCGTGTGCGACAAGAACCGTGACCGGACGGCGACCGACACTCCGGTGGTCATCGTCCCTTGTCTCGGCCGCCTGAGCCATCCTCTTCTGCTCGCCGCCGCCTCGATGGGCGCGACCGACATCTGGATCGACACGTCTTCTTGTGCAGAATGCGAATTCGAGGTGAGCGAGGAGTGGATCTCAGCTGAGGCCGACAAGACCACATCGCTGCTTGCCGATAGCGGGATCGAGCTGTCGATATCTGTGAGCGCCGAGCTTCCCGGGAGCTTCACTGCGGAGCACGTCGCGGATACGCCGCGCTCGGACCACGTGTCGCGGCGCGGCTTTCTCTCCGGTCTCTTCAAAGAGGCGGCATCTGGTGCCCTCGTGTTCTCGGGCAGGTTCGACGAGCCGGAGTCTGCAGGCGACAAACACGTTCCTCAGAACCGGATCGTCCTGTCGACCGCGCTCCACAATCTCGAGAAGCAGGGGGCCGAGGGCATCGTCGAGAGGTCCGGTCTGGTCGTCCATCCCTCGATCGGGGCCGGATGCAACGCCTGTGGCGACTGCGTGGTCTACTGTCCCACAGGGGCGCTTTCGAAGGTCTCTGACGAAGGCGAGACCTCGATAGTCTTGAGAGCCCGTGCCTGCGTGGGATGCGGGCTTTGCGAGGAGCTCTGCACCGATGATGCGA
>PWVU01000091.1 GCA_003561715.1 Candidatus Kaiserbacteria bacterium
AAGGCCCTCCGCCACGAAGGTCAGCTTACCGATTGGAATCAAGTAGCGTTCCTTTTCCGCTCCGTGAAGAGCGATCGTGCTGTGCGTCTCTCACGCTTCCTCGAACGCAATGGCATCCCTGTGTACTCGCCTCGCTCGAACCAGTTCTTCGACCGCCTAGAGATCCGCCTCATGATTGGCGCCCTCATCTTCCTCTTCCCTCAGTTCCCCGACGCTCGCAAGTGGCGAAAAGACGCTCACCTCAACATCTGGGACTACTACGACAACCAGTGCTTCAAAGCCTTTGCCAGCGAGCTCAGAAAACCGGAGCACAGTGACCTGAAAGATTGGGCCGTGCCTCTTGCCCTGGAACATCGCGCCCTCACCACCAACACGGACTATGCCTTCACCGGCCTCTTTTACCGCCTGCTTCAGTTCCCCCTATTCAGCCAATATCTCGACGAACAACGACTTACCAGTCCCTTCCGCGACCGCCGCCCGATGTACAACCTCGCCTTGTTCTCTCAACTCCTCAACAAGTTTGAATACCTTCACAACCTCATTCTCTTCACCCCGGACAACGTCGATGAGCAGCTTCAGAACCTCTTTAACCGCTTCTTCCGCTACCTCAAACAGGGTGGGATCGATGAATATGAGGACGAGACCGAATACGCCCCCAGCGGCTGCGTGTCTTTCTTCACCATCCATCAATCCAAGGGGTTAGAGTTTCCGGTAGTCTTCGTCGGATCTCTGAACATTGTCCCCCGCAAAGACTACACCCGGCTCGACGAGGTTCTGCAGACCAACTACCTTTCTCGCCCGCCCTTCGAGCCTCTCGAGTGTACGAAGTACTACGACTTCCAGCGGCTATTCTACACCGCCTTCTCGCGTGCCCAAAATCTTCTGGTCCTGACCTGCCACGAGAAGCAGGGACGCGGACGCAGTCCCTCCAAGTACTTCGCTGACCATGTCGCCGCGCTTCCATCGTGGCGCAATCCAGACTTCCAAGTTGAGAATCTACCGCTGGCACAAGTCAAGGAGGTAAATCTCAAGAGTGAGTACGCCTTCACGACACACATCACCCTCTTCGAGACTTGCGCCGAGCAATACCGGTTCTTCCGCGAGCTCGAGTTCGCCCCTATCCGCACCAGCCCCATCCTTTTCGGTACCCTGGTCCACCAGACCATAGAGGACATTCACAAGGCGGTCCTCTGCGGTGAGACAGCCACCCTGTCCGAATCCAAGATCACTGACTGGTTCAACACCAATTACCTATACTTGACCAAGCGCGAGCGAGTCTACCTGGCCTCTTACATTCGTCAGGTTGCCCTAAACCAGGTTCTCCGTTACTATAGGCGCTACCGCGGCGACTGGTCTCACATACGCGACACCGAGGTCCCCGTCTCACTCGTCAAGGAGGGCTACATCCTCAAAGGTACCATCGACCTCATCGCCGGCCAGGACAACACAGTCGAGGTCGTCGACTTTAAGTCCGAGAAGAAACCCGACGTCAATGATCCAAACGACCGTGAGAAGATAAGCCGTTACCGCCACCAGCTTGACGTCTACGCCTACATCGTCGCTGGCCTGACGGACCAGACCGTGAGCCGCACACACCTGTATTACACGAGCGAGGAGTCCGGCAACCCCTTCATCTCCTTTGACTATGACCAACGCGCTATCAATCGCACCATCGCTACCTTTGATCAGGTGGTGGGCCGCATCGAAGCAAAGGACTTCGCCATCGCCGATCGGCCTGACAAACACTGCACCGACTGTGACATGCGCTTCTACTGCGATCGTAAGAACTGGGAGTTCAGGAGTGAACCATGACTATGGAGCAATCCAACCCTGGCATAAGAGAAGAACCCAGCAGCGTCGAACAATACGAATTCCAGCCCATCAAGGGCTATCCTATGCTCCGTTGGCACGGCAAGCGTCCGTTCCGGTCCACACATTACTACCCTGCGCAGCTCAAAGAGCGCCACGGGCCGGCTATCGACGGCTGGCGCAACAAGATCTACTGGGGGGATAATCTACAGGTTATGAGCCACTTGTTGAGGGACTTCCGACGTCAGATCGACCTTGTCTATGTCGACCCTCCCTTTGACTCCAAGGCGGAATACAAGAAGAAGGTTGCCTTGCGTGGCGAGAAAGCTACAAGCGACCATACTGCCTTTGAAGAAAAGCAGTATGCGGACATCTGGACCAATGATGAGTACTTGCAGTTCATGTACGAGCGGCTCATCCTATTGAGAGAGCTCTTGGCAGACACAGGGACCATATACGTCCACTGCGATTATCGGCTCCAGCACCATATCAGAATGGTGCTAGAGGAGGTATTTGGCCCGCGGTCCTTGAGGAATCAGGTAATATGGAAGCGAGGCACGGTCAAAGGAGGAAAGGCAACCGGACATCAATTCGCCCGAAATCATGATGTGTTGCTTTATGCGGCCAAGACTTCCGACTACACATACAATCGGCTATTCAGCCCCTACTCAGACGAGTACATCGAACGAAGATTCACAAGGAACGATCACGATGGGAGAGGTCCGTATACCGACCAGGCAGTAGGAACACGGTCGGAGGAATCTCTTCAAACACTCAGGGAACAGAACCGCATATATGTCACATCAGGTGGGCGAGAAAGGGTGAAGTACTACCTCAACGAATCAGATGGCATCGCAATGGATGATGTCTGGTTGGACATACCAGAAGAAAATCCTATGGCTTCCACGAACACCGGCTATCCCACGCAGAAGCCGGAGGCCTTACTCGAACGCATCATCCGGGCATCCTCCAACCCGGGCGATATCGTGCTTGATGTCTTTATGGGCTCCGGCACAACCCCGGCCGTCGCCATGAAGCTGAATCGCCGGTTCATCGGTGCGGACATCAACCTTAGCGCCGTCCAGATCACCACTGACCGCCTTCTCACAGTCGCTGAGAACCTCGAGGGCAAGCAGCTGGAGCTACGCGAGGATGAAGTCATGCCCTACTACACTGGCTCCGAGGTCTACAATGTCAACCACTACGAGATATTCCGCAACCCTCTCGAAGCTCGCGACCTTCTCCTTGAGGCCCTGGAAGTCCAGCGCTTCGAACGCAGCCACTTGTTCGATGGCGAAAAGGACGGCCGTCTGGTCAAGTTAATGCCCGTCAACCGCATTGCTACGCGGGCCGACCTCAACGAGCTAATCGCTGGCTTCGACTACCGTGCCTTTGAAAGGCGCCAGG
>PWVU01000072.1 GCA_003561715.1 Candidatus Kaiserbacteria bacterium
CATCAACAACGGAATTTGGCGTTGCTATCGGTGGGATGTTGTTGTTTCTTGTAGGGAATATGATTCTGTTTGTGATATTGACACACCGAACCATGTTAATCATTCGAGAATTGTGGTATGCCCAATCAATGAACGTGGGAGGTAATCGGTGAATGAAAAACGATGATCCCTGGGTAGTGACTGTGGTTGGAACAACAGCTATAGTTATAGTTTTGGTTTACATTGAATTGTTAAAAACAGAAGGTCTCTTAACCTCGGAGGCTACCATCGCGATCGGCGCAAGTGTTGGCGTGGTTGTGGCGTTTTTGCCAGTTGCGTTGTTGTTTGCATATCTGTTGGACAAACTCTTCGAATGGCTGGGTTGGTTTGCAGAAGAGAGGGAGGCAAGATGAACACGATCTCGGTAGTCCTGCCAGCATACAACGAAGTCGGATCCCTGCGGCCATTGGTCGATGAGATTAGGGTTGTCTGTGCCGAACTAGAGCAGCACGCCGAGATCATTATCGTCGACGACGGCTCGACCGATGGGACCTGGCAGGTGATCCAAGAGCTCTCGATCATCGGCCCGCCGGTGATCCGTGGGATTCGACTCAACCGAAACCACGGAAAGGCTGCGGCATTATCAGCTGGATTCGACGCGGTTCGGGGCGACATCGTCTGCACGCTCGACGCCGATGGACAGAACGACCCGGCGGACATCCCACGGCTGCTCGATGCACTCGACGCGGGAGCAGACGTGTGTTTCGGCCGCCGCGTCGAGAGGGACGACCCCCTCGAAAAGCGCCTGCCGAGTGGGATCCAGACGCACCTGGCAAAGCTCACCGGCCCGCAGATTCACGACTTTGGGTGTGGCATGGCGATGTACCGCCGGTGCGTGATCGACGACCTGGATGCACTGTATGGCGACCGGCATCGGTATATCGCGGCCGAGGCCCAGCGACTCGGGTATAACGTGGAGGAGCGGGCCATCAACCACCGGCCACGGACTGAAGGCCAGTCGAAATACGGCCTCGAACGGCTACTCCGCGGGTTCGTAGATCTCTGGTATTGGGTCTTTCGAGCCCGGTGGGGCGACCGCCCGATGCACTGGCTCGGGGGGCTGGGTGTCGTGTTCATGGGCACCGGGTTCCTGATCGGGGCGGTCTCGGTGATTCAAAAAGTCGCCTTCGGCGTGCAGTTGGCGCCCCGCGTCCCGCGGTTGGTGTTACTGTCGCTGCTCTTGATTTTCGGTCTCCAGTTGTTCGTGTTTGGCTTTCTCGCCGAGCTCGTCACGCGAATGGAACAGCGGAACAAATCGCCGTACCGCGTTCGAACGACCGTGGGATTACCCGGCGACGGCCTGCCGCAGGACGCGATGCGATCGGTACGAGGTCAAAAATACCACGCAGCTGGCGACGAGCCAGGCGACGAGATAGTGCAGACCCACTAACAGCAGGACGACGTAGCCCACGTACGAGATGGCTTTTGCGCTGGTCAGCACCGAAATATAGGCCACAAATCGGCGGTGCAGCGGACCGTTTCGGTTGGAAAAGACCCACTGGTCGGCGACCGGGAAACACACGAGGAACGTCACGGCCACGGAAAGGATCGGGGCGACGGCGGCGTGCATGCCGGCGAGCTCGACCAGCACCGCCAGCAGTGCAACATTCAGTGCAAAGCCACCGATCGAGTGGACGCCGTACCGAACAAACGTCATTGCCGTTCGAACCTGGCGATAAGGGTGATGCCGGCCGGAAACGGCCAGCGTTGCTCGACAGCCAACCCGGCCCGTTTGAGTGATTCGAGGACCAGACCGTGGCTCCCGCGGGTTTCTTCGGGTGGTTCGACGCCCAGCCGCTGCATCACCGCGTACGGGGGCAACGGCAGCGCGTTCGTATAGCGCGTTTCCGTCATCGAAAGCCCGTATTCGGCCGCTTCCCGGCGTAGGTGCCGTCTGGAAAATCGGCAGCGATGACCTTGGCGCCGGGCGTGCTCGCCGTAGAGCCACTGATGGGCGGGCACGCTCACGATTGCCGTTCCGGCCAAGCTGAGCCGGTCTCGAATCGGGGTCCAAATCTCCTCCGGAGGGACGTGCTCGACCACATCCATCGCCAGCACAACATCAAACGGGCCGTTCGGCGCGTCCGCGGCCGTGCCAACCTGGTAAATGGCAGTTGTTTCTCGTTCCTTCGCGCGCGCGATGGCATCTGGATCCGGATCGATCCCGATGGCGATGCTCGTCTGCTCGGCCACGGCAGCCGAGATATAGCCAGACCCGCAACCCACGTCGAGGACGGTATCGGGCTGCAGCTCGTCGATCCAGTTCCTGACGATCCGCAGCCGGGCCTGTGCCCAATAATCGCCGGTGGCTGCGTCGTGATCGGTCTGTTCTGCCGTCGCGAGGTTTGTCGCCTGGGGTTCAGTATTACTCATTTGTGCTTGTGGAATTGCGTGGTGTTCAGCGCTCCGGGTGGTCCGTCGATCGGCTCGTGGCACTGCTGCAGTTCGTCATTAAAGCCGTCGATCTGCTCTGCCACTAACCCGAGGTTAGTGTCCTGTATTGAAAGGTCTGACCTGCAGATTTCCTGGAGATAGTCATCCGCAAACTCGGTTGCCACTGGTCCGTCTGCCTCCCGGACGATGTAAAACCCCCGGGAGAAGTTGCCCGCGACGTACCGGTCCGAATCCGCATCGACGACGTACAGCGGCTGGGCGGTCAAAATCGTATCCCCCGACTCGGTGTGTTCGGTCACGTAAGCTCCGAATCGCTCGACGTCTGATGGCGTGTAATAGGCGCCGGACATGCCGGCCAGCACGGGGACCGTCAGCAGCAGTGAGCACAGCAGAATTGCTGTGACCGGGGCAGCGAACTGCCGAACGGTTAAGTCGTTTCGATCGATTACCTCCACGGCCGCAATCGCAGCCGGGATAGCGATTAACGGGAGGAGATCGAGGACGTAGTGCTGGAACAGGATGCGGTTTCGCAGCAGGTAGCTGGCGAGAAAGACACCGAATACCCACCAGAGAAGACCGACATATGGACGCTTGAGATCCTCGAACCGCGGTGGATCCAGATGCCAGACCAGCATAGTCACGAGCAATAGTATGATTCCGCCAGCAGCCCGAAGTGGTTGGTTGTATACGGCCCCCACACCGAACACTACGAGGCCGATCCAAGCGAGGACTGCCATCGGCAGATCTTCAAGGGCGGATGAGTGCAAGTA
>PWVU01000158.1 GCA_003561715.1 Candidatus Kaiserbacteria bacterium
CACGTATTGATTGAGCGCCTGCTCTTGCGGCAGTAGGATATTGAGTCCGACCGAGCGCCCACCCGCTTCAAATGCACCCTTGTTCAGAGCTTCCATCACGCCGCCTCCACCACCTGTGATAACGGTAAAATCGTTTTCGGCAAGCAAGCGACCGAGCTTCACGCCCTCTTCATAGATAGGCGTGCCGGGTTCAGTACGTGCCGAGCCAAATACACTCGCCGCTTTACCAATATGCTGGAGTAGTTCAAAACCCTGCACAAACTCCGCCATGATCTTGAAAATACGCCACGCGGAGATCGGATCATTCCCATTCTCTTTCAGTAATTCAGATTGCAAACGGCAGAATTCCTGGGTATACGGACGAACGTACTCGTCTTGTTGGTTGTATGGTTTTGGTTGTTGCATGTGCGTACAAGTATATCACGAGAGATCGGTGTAGATATCCACCATCGGAAGATCGTAGAGAATAAGGGACGGCAACTCATTGATCTCCCCTTTTTGGTTGTACAATGCTTTCAGTACAGCATGCTTTTGCGTACCCGAAGCATGAACCAACGCACGCGCAATAAGTGCACGCAATCCGCAGAAGGTAATGGTTGAGCGATACTTTTGTTCACCCTGTCGGGTTGTCTCATAGCCCACGAACCAGGACTCTCCGTCAAACAGTTCTTCGGTTGCGCCTACGCGAGCATCGCGTGGCATAATGCCCGCAATATGCCCATCATCCCCAATGCCCAGTGTTGCGTATACCGATCCGTAAGGGTTTGCCTCTTGCCATGCACGTACTTCTTGCTCAAGACGCTGTGCATGAGACACGGGCGTTTCATTCTCACGCACCCTCGTATCAATGAAATGAGCACCTTTTGCCTGCATTGTTTGATACATCTTAGTCTCCATAAATTGCGCTGCATTGTTTACCTCAGGGTCATACGTCACACGCTCATCACCCATCATGAGCGTGAGTGTCGAATAGATTGCCGTCTGCGAAACAGCAACACGGTCGTATATGGAAAGCCACGAACCGCCCGACAAAAGTAGCAACGCCGGTTTATTGGAGCATTCACTTAACAAACCCTCAAGCGCATTACGCGCCAACGGTTCCGCCTGTTCAGATCGATGCCATATCACTGCCATACCCGAGTATTATGAGCCAGGTCAGTTGTTTTGCAAAACTGCATTATGAACACTGTCCCATGTGTACTGGGAAATACATCAAAAAATGAAATGGTTGGTGCGACTGACCGCGTATGGCATACTATTGCATGTAGATTTCGAACAACTGTGATACCGAGCTTTCTCGTACAGTATATCACACACAATAAGCAGTGAGATGCTTGGTACGCAACTGGTACGCCTTGGTCTCAAACGCAGCAAATACGTAAGACGCGCACTGTTTATACACCCAGCGATAATTTTTCAGAAAGCATGACTCATACACCTATCACCCGCGAAGACCGAAATATATGTATTGATTGTAAGAGTAGGATGCAAGACGTGCTCGAAACGGCGCGCTTCACCGACGAGGAAAGAGCGTTTTTGGATAAACCCAAACGCGTTGTCACACTGTCTGTGCCGGTCACCATGGACTCGGGTGAGGTTCGTACCTTCAATGCATACCGCGTCTTGTATAATAATGCACTTGGTCCCGGCAAAGGCGGATTACGCTTCCATCCATCGGTGGAAATCGAGGAGGTGAAAAAACTTGCGTTTTTAATGACGCTGAAGTGTGCGCTCGTGCATATCCCTTTCGGTGGTGCAAAAGGGGGTGTCGAAGTCGACCCGCGTACACTTTCGTCCGGCGAACGAGAGCGCCTCGCCCGAGCGGTCATGCGAGAGATGCATCCCTTCTTAGGTGAGCGGACTGACATACCCGCGCCGGACGTCAATACCAATGCTGAGATCATGGGCTACATGGTCGATGAGTACGCGCGGATCAAAGGAGCTTTCATACCGGGTATCATTACCGGCAAACCGCTCCCTCTGGGAGGCTCGAAAGGACGAGAGACCGCAACCGCGCTTGGAGGCGCGTACGTGCTGAAAGAGTATCTGAAACAACACAGACGAGACATTACGGATATAACGGTCGCGGTGCAAGGATATGGTAATGTCGGAGGACATATTGCACGCATCCTTGACTCATGGGGTGCACGCATTGTCGCCGTTAGCGACTCAAAAAAAGCTGTGTATTGCGAAGAAGGTATTTCGTGCGCCGCGACATATACCACCAGAGAAAAAACCGCACTACCGACCGACCCCTCATATCAAGACTTGACCAATGAAGCATTACTGGAGCTGTCCGTTGACGTACTTATTCCTTCCGCCCTATCACATCAAATAACAGCAGAAAACGCACATCGCATACACGCACCCATCATACTGGAGATGGCGAATGACCCGGTAACCCCGGAGGCAGACCGTATTCTTGCCGAGCATGACATCGTCGTGATTCCCGATATTTTGGCCAATGCAGGGGGTGTGGTGGTAAGTTATTTCGAATGGATACAAAACAATACGAATGAATATTGGGATGAAGAGCGGATCGAGCGCGAGCTCGAAGTGCGCATGACGCGCGCTCTTGCGGAAGTACTCACCCAGCAAGATACTGCAACGCGGGCGAATCTTCGCTCTCATAGTTATAGGTGTGCCCTAGAGCGCATTTTTGAAGCCGAACGCGCGCGCGGCCGACTCACTCGCAGATGATTTTATAGAGAGATAGCGTTACGTTGCATCAGCGTGTTACGACGACTCTATGACACGGTGGTCACCGAATTGTTGGCGCATCGCCGAGATTGCCTTAGCCGAAAGTGAAGGAGTGGCGCGACTGCGCACACGCTCGGCAACAGCAACTTCAAGAGCGGGCATACGTGCAAGCGTAGTCAGTTTTTGCATTTCTTCTTCGGTATCTCCTTTGGGCACCGAGCCCTCAATAGACACAAGTCCGGGATCTTCGGTCCAGGCTTGCTCAGTCCAGCGCATCAAGGCACTTTCTACAATACTCCCGTGGTTGTACACTTTTAATACTTGCGCAAGGTCGGTACCAAAGCGCTCACGATACTGGTCGATTGCCCCAAGCCCTTCGCCGATCGCCTGCATCATCCCATACTCGATGCCGTTGTGAACCATCTTTACAAAATGTCCCGCACCGGTCGCGCCCATATAGCCATAGCCATGCTCTTGTGCCAAGTCACACAATACGGGCTCAAGACGTCTCACAATGTCTTGTGAACCACCCACCATGAGTGTTGCCCCCGTACGCGCTCGCTCGACTCCTCCGGAGATTCCTATATCGACATAGTGCACACCTTGCGCAGATGCCGCCTCTGCGCGCAGAAGTGTGTCTTCAAAGTAGGTATTTCCACTATCTATCACTGTGTCGCCTGCGGACAACAGTGGCATGAGCTCATCAAGCACACCCTGTACATGCTGGCTTTGCACCATAATAAATACTGCGCGCGGTGTCTCAAGCTTTTCGACCATATCGGAAATGGATTCTGAACCGATCGCGCCTTGCGCAACGGCAACATCGATCGGCTCATGCGAGCGATCGCGCACGACCACGTCATGCCCATATTCCAGTAATCGAGCAACCATGTTGCTCCCCATTCTTCCCAATCCTATAAAACCAAGTTGCATAGTATGTAGTACAAATAACGAATAATACTAATGAGTGTCTATCGTGCCGGTCCGGGTGTATTATCTTCGTATATGACCGGCTCTCTGTTGTGCCAATGACGAAGAATGGGTGTTATGTAGCGCCATGCCGCCGCGACCTCTTTGCCGGTAGTAAAGAGCGTTTGGTCACCGCGTATGCAGTCCAGCAACAATTTTTCATATGCGTCACGCAAGCGCTCGGTTCCCTCGGCATAGTTGAAAGAAAACGTTTTTTCCTCGGTTGCCATCGAAAAGCCTCGTTTCTTCGCAAAGAACGTAAGCGTGATCGACTCTTCGGGTTGCATGGTGAACGTAAGTCTGTTTTTTCGCACCTCATCGGACGCATCCTTACTTCCAATACAGGAATCGATCGGCTTAAACACAATAGTAATGTCGATGCGATGCTCGTGCATACCCTTCCCCGCCTCCAGAACGAATGGCACCCCACGCCAGCGCGGGAGATCCAGATGCGTAGTCAATGTGAAATAGGTCTCGATCGTTGAATCTTCTGCCACGTCAGCTTCGGTGCGATAACTCGCATATTGCCCCTTTACAACGGATGCAAGCTCGTCTGGAGAAAGAGGTACGAGCGCACCGAGCACTTTCTCGCGTTCGGCACGAATCGCATCTGCGGCAAGCGACTTCGGATCATCCATCGCTACAAATGCAAGCATTTGTAACAAATGATTCTGCCCGACGTCACGCAGTGCACCAACATCTTCGTAAAAGTTGCCTCGGGAGCCAATACCGTTCGGTTCCAAAAATCGTATATGTACCGACTCAATATGCTCGGCATTCCATGATGGCTCAAATAATGCATTAGAAAAGCGAAATACGATAATGTTCTCCATCGCTTCTTTCGCTAAGTAGTGGTCGATACGAAATATCTGCTCTTCAGCAAATAATGCGGTGAGCTTTTGATCCAGCTGAGCGGCGCTTTCGCTGTCGTGCCCAAAGGGCTTCTCGACCGCAATGCGCACCCACGACACTCCGGCACAGGGAATACTCAGTCCGGAGTGCGCCAATTGCTCAAAGATCGGCTCATACAAAGATGGCTGAACCGAAAGATAGTACAACTTGTTTGAGCACACACCTCGCTCAGCATCTTGCGCTTGGAGATACTGTGCCATCATGGGGTACATCTCGTATTCCGTAAAATCGCCCGAAAGATAGCGTAACCGAGCAAGGTACTCCTCAACACGCTCCGGCGGATGCTCGTGTGCCTTCCTATCGATTGCCTTACGCGCCATTGCTTGGAACTCCTCGTCTGTGAGTTCCTTGCGTGCAACTCCAACAATACGCGTGTCGGCCGGGAGGCACCCGCTACACGAGAGATCCATCAGGGCCGCCAAGAGTTTTGTGCGCGAAAGATCACCGGTTGCGCCAAAGATGATAATTGTAAGCGGCTCGGAATGTGAGGAAAACGCCATGAGCAAATTGTACCTCAGACGTCATAGCAAAGTCGAATGCACATATCCTGATCTTCAATAAGATCAAATCGTAGCGACTCTTTGGTCGTCACCCACGCATATGACTGATGCTCTTGTGGATTTAGCATACCATGCGGACGTTAATCACAGTTTGCTTTGAACAAATGATACTCGAAATCGAAATGCGCATGACGCAGCATCACTGAGTGCATATATACTATGTGTTCTTGCGCCAACGTCACTCCCGTCTCTTCCCGCAACTCTCGGATCAGTGCTTCAGCTATCGATTCGTCCTCTGCAACCTTTCCGGCAGGCAACCCCAGGTATCCCCCATAGCATCACTGTTGGAGCGATGCAGTAAAAGAAACTGTCCACCGTGCTCAAGATAACAGCCAACAACATCGCATTGTTTATTGAAATCAATGGGAACTTCTGGAAAATACATAGTGTGGTGAGATAGTAGAAAGTGACGCAATGATAGGCATGGAAGAATTGCAACACCCGCTACTCTACCACATCCACTGGTTCACATGCGCCCTGCAAGCAAGAGCGTAGCAGAAGCGCACTGTTGATAAGTCCGATATGTGTATATGCCTGCGGGAAATTGCCAAGGAACTCACCGGTTCCAGGATCAATTTCTTCGGGATAGAGACCGACATGATTGCCGAGGGTGAGTACTGATTCAAACAACGCTTCCGCTTTATCGAGTGCTCCCGCATAGGCATATGCCTGCACCAACCAGAAAGACGCCGGCAAAAAAGCTCCCTCTGCACCCTCTATGCCATCTGCTTCTGTATACCGGTATAGCAATCCCTCTCCGCACAGAAGCTTTTCTTCAATAGCACGGATGGTGCCGAGCATCTTAGGGTCAGCACCATCAATGAAACCGGTCCGAGGAAGCAGCAGAAGCGCAGCATCAAGTTCGGTCGAGTCGAAGCTTTGCACAAATGTGTTGCGTTCTGTATTGAATCCTCGCTCCATGATCTCAGTACGCACACACTCCCGCTCTTGCATCCAGAGATCGACAGTGCCCTCAAGCGCATGTTCTGAGGCAAGCGCAATCGCACGATCGAGCGCCACCCAACACATGACCTTTGAATACACAAAGTGCCGCTTGCCATTGCGCACTTCCCATAATCCCTCATCGGGTTCCCGCCAAATTGTAGCCACATGGTCGGCAAGCGCACGCAGGACACCCCATCGCTCACCCGCCTGAGTAAGGGTCGATGGTGTGTGTCCGGCAAGCTGATGGGCGACATCCATGATGCCACCATATATATCCCATTGCTGCTGGCGATACGCGCCATTGCCGATCCGCACGGGGGCCGATCCGCGATATCCTTCAAGATGCGTAAGTGTTTCCTCGGCAAGTTCGGTACTTCCGCGCAAGGTATACATGATCTGCAGATCCTTGGGATCGGCGAGTGCGCACAAATTCACCAGCCAATTAAGATACTCTTCAGCCTCCTTAAGATGCCCCAGTTTAAAGAACGCATTGAATACAAACGCGGAATCGCGAACCCACGTATACCGGTAATCCCAATTACGTTCGCCACCGATCCACTCGGGAAGCGAGGTAGTCGGCGCGGCGGCGATAGTGCCGATCGGCTCGAAAAAGAGAATCTTGAGTAATAATGCGGAACGCACGATCTCATTGCGCCACTTCCCCTCGGTCGGCTGATCTTCGATTTCCGGGCGCGCCACCCACGCCCGCCACTCATGAATAGTACGCACCAATTCTTCTTCGTGATGGACCGTACTGTCTTTGCGGATATCAACTTCACCTGAGTTATAGCGAAATACGAAAAACTCAGTATCTCCCTCGCGCATGCGCATACTATGTGATGCCACATTGCGCTCCTCATCAAGCTTGAATGCACGTCGCGTGACCAGAATACCGCGCTTGCCTGCATTATGCGCGAGAATACCACGACTGATAAATGAGAGTTCGGTCGTGCCTCGCGCATAATCAAACCGCGGCATGAATTCCACATGCATCTCAGCTTCTCCCGAAATACAGGCGACCTTGCGTTTGATCTTGAACGTTGTCTCCTGCTCTTCGGGCATGAACGACTTCTCCGCCTCGATAGGAATGAAGTCGGTCACTTGCACAACGCCGGTTTCGGTCGTGAATTCTGTCACTACTACATTTGTGTCTTCTATATAGAACTGACGAGACTCGTGAGGCGAAGTCGGTGCAATCTTAAAATACCCACCCTTCTCGTGATCAAGGATCGATGCAAAGACGCTGGGGCTGTCTATAAACGGCGCAGGCGCCCAATCGATCGAGCCATCCTTCCCTACCAGCGCAGCGCTTCTCAGATTGCCGATGATCGCGTAATCCCGAATGGGGCGGTACATACGGCTATGATACGAAATAAATCAATTTTTCCATATCACTGACATGTGGAAAGAAACGACCTTCAACAACAAACCCAAAATGTAGGTGTTGGACACCTACATTTTTTGACAAATACGTGTATTAGTTGTGTAGAATACTTGACACTCTACTACACTCTCCTGTTGGAGTAATGTTGGATATCTATGCTATGCGGGTGGCTAACTGCGCCACTTCAAGAGTCCGCGGATATTCACGAAGAAAAAAATCACATTTGCGAAGAATGCCGGAGGGCTGCCGGTGAGAAATCCGAATGCCGCCCAGCACAACGCCGCAAGGGCTCCCACGACGAACCCCGACCAATGCTTATTGACCAGCCACCACAGCGAAAAGAATGCGGCGATCATGCCGATCCAATCGAGCCCGTAGTATTGAAATGGTACGTCGAACATACGCTCAAAACGCCACATCAAATTCCTCGAATTCCGGCAACAACTTCTTGCCATACAGCAGCCGAGAGATGACTTCGGCGTGGCTCTTGGTGCCGGTGAGTGCGTTGTGCGGCTCGGGCTCGTCGGGAATGCCGACATAGTTCAAGACCGCGTCGAGATTGAGCGCACTGCGGTGATGCTCGACGTCAAAAGGCGGCGTGAGTCCGCGCTTCACATGATGCATGTAGGCGAGCGTGTGCGTGTCGATGGTGCGATACGCAAACGGGAACGGCTCTTTGTATCGCTCGCATGCGGCTTTCACATAGTCGCGGTCGAACGACACATTCTGCCCGGCAAGCGTGCGATCATCGATACGCGCCGCCCAGCCCAAAAAATTGCGTAGTAGCTCCTCCTCCGTCATCTTATTCACGTCGGTCACCTCTTCCCTGCTAAAGCCGCACACGGCAAGCGCATCGTCATTGATATGCGCGCCATCCCAGACCCGACATTCGAGGTAGAGCTGATCGGTCGGATTATTGAGATCCAACGCACCAAGCGACACAATGGAGTTCTTGTGGTAATCAACGCCTGAGGCTTCGATATCGAGGACGATCATGGATTAGTGGGTGGTTAGTGGTGGGTGGTTTGTAGTATTGGTTACAGGACTTACGCATTTGGATGCAGTCCGCAGGTTCGGAAGCGAGAGCGTGTAGCTTTCGAAGGGAGAAATACCCTTGAGTAATATCGTGCATATTGTGAAAGGGTTTTCGACGAAAGCAACAAAGGAATGCACCGAATGCGTAAGTCCTAGATTAGTGTACCGTATTTTGGGATCGAGTGCGCGTGCCGAGATAGAAGAACAACGGGACAAGTAGAAGAAGGACTTGGAACACAAGCAGCGTATACACGACGCCGATCGAGTCGGCAAGCAGTCCGCTTCCAAATGCAACAACCGCGTACACCACATTTCCACCAACCCCGACCAAGCTTCCCATGGTCGCCCGCTCATCCTTTGAGTAGCGCTGTTGCAGTACATCCTCCGATGCGATCTGCCGGATACCGAATACCGCGCTCGATACGGTCGCCATGCCAAATACACTGATCGGCGTGCCAATAAGCGCAAGAACGGTCGTACTTGACCGATCAAAAAGCTCAGTATGCACCAGCGCCCGCACAATGCCCCATCGACG
Organism: Candidatus Kaiserbacteria bacterium; assembly: GCA_003561715.1. Taxonomy (GTDB): domain Bacteria; phylum Patescibacteriota; class Minisyncoccia; order Phycocordibacterales; family UBA12088; genus CSSED11-315. The sequence goes on from PWVU01000158.1 coordinate 9,041, forward strand.
TACAGCGCGATGCACCAACTGCATACTGATCCCCGATATGAAGTTATTCAGGATCCCGAGTAAATTGACGATCCATTCAGGCACAAGCACTGCATAGAAAAGCGAGCGAAAACGATACTCTGCATTTCCTGCACCCACCGAAAGTATGCGTCCGATACTGAGTTCCCTCAACGACGTGTCATCCATAAATCGTCTCCACGCCGCACCGATATCGGCGTACACGTTCGACGTGCGATGGTGTACGCCGCGCACCTCACGCAACCAAACACTCAATGCGACTGCGAGCGCAAGCGGAGGCAGGCTCAGCGCGATCGCCACCCGTACATCGAACAAAAAGATCGCGAGTGTGCCCACAATACCGGAGGCGACCAGCGCATACCTGCCTAGTGCCTGCCGAAATCCTTCATCGCGCCGAAAGTCGTCAAGTCGCTCCAAGACCTCAAGATTCTCATATACAAATGCAGATGTGGTGCCGCTTCGCAGCGCCATACCAAACCCGACCAACACGGATGATGCGGCGAGCAATAGAGGGCCTTCCGCAAAATACAAGCATAGTATCGAGAGGAAGTATGCGAGATAGTGAACAACCAATGTCCATTTGCGTCCAATGCGGTCGGAAAACACTCCGGTCGGCACTTCAAAGATACTTGCGGAAATGAATACCAATGCCCATAAACCCATACCAAGCGTGAACGAACCGCTCACCGTCACATAAAAAACCACGATCACACCCTCAAATCCCCTGAACGTTGCAAGGAACGAGAGGATATTGAGTAACTTGAGATTGCGCTGTGCGTATTCAGTCATTAGGGTTCACACTATACCTGCTCAGTTTGTTTTACCCAAACCTGCACCTCTCTTAGGGTGCAATGACAAGCTTCGCTCCGATCAGCAAGAGTCCAATGAGCAGGACCGCTTGAAATCGTTGCTCGGGCACATGCGAGAGAAAACGTTTAGCAGCCCACGCGCCCAAGAGGGTAACGGGAATAAGCACAAGCAAGCTTTGCAAGAGATCATCCGGCAAACGTACACCCGAAAGCCAATACGTAGCAATGCGAGCGATATCAGTCATAAAGGCAACCGCGCCGATCGTCCCGAGGTACACTTCCTTTGGCAGTCGATAGAGCGTGAGGAAGACTGTGCGCAACTCGCCACCAAAGCCAAACAGTCCGATACAAAACCCCGACAGCCCACCGCCAAGCATTGCCGAGAGCGCACCGGGGCGCATCGTACTATGCATATGGAAGACCAAAATCGATACCGCGTAGAGGATAAGAAACACACCGAGCGCGCGGATCATCAGCTCATGCGGTATGGTGAGCACAAGAGATGCACCCGCAATACTAAGGAGTATCGCCGGCACACCGAAAGCAAGCGCAATGCGCAGGCGTATCTTCCGAAATAACAGCATCTTCCATACATCCCCGCACCAATGGAGAATCCCCACAAACAGGAGCACCACCGGCACCGGAAAGAACATGACCAAGACCGGCACCATCACGGTCGACGTACCAAACCCGGTCATGGTGCCGATGACTGCGGCGATGAAGGTGAGAAGCGCGAGCAGGGGTAATTCCACGATGCAAAATACGAGTGTTATACGTTACCAATTTGTGTCGTTATACACGACGCGAGCAAACTAACCCATAGCGTACAATCCTATACTCAGAGCGATTACTAATAGTACGATGGCGGCTGGCGGCAAGATAATGAGCCAAAATAACACCCTAAATACCATACCGTGTTTTTTCTCGTCAACAACATGTTCGTCCAACTTGAGTTCTACTTTTTCTGAAAGCGAAATTGCTACTATCGGCAACAGCAAAATCAGTAACGGCGCTAGCCGAGTAATATGTTCTGCGTACAAGTGTATCGCAATTGCACCCACTATAATTGCGATAGTTAGAAAGCCAAGCGCGTGTGTTTTAGGATATACTACATATCTCTCCGAAGTAACTCTGATTCTTTTGGAGTAGAAAAAAATAACAGCGAGGACAAGAAGTATGCCAATGTAAAACACTCCTGAATATTGCGTCACCAGCAAGACAGGCAATGATACCAACAGCAACATTGCATCCGCAATGAATACCAGAAAGTTTTGGGATAGCACTTCAAACATGCACAAGGGCTATTTTAGTTTGGCTACATATCGACTAGTCGATTAATCCTTAAGATAATAGCGCACTTCACATTTTCTTACTTGCGCTTTATCCCCTTTTTCGGTATAGTAGCGGAGCTTTTGAAGCAACGAGAAACCAGCAACTAAACACTAGCAACTACCCCTATGGCAACCAGGAAAGCGGGCGGAACCGCGAAAAACCTACATGATTCACAGCCGAAATACCTCGGCACGAAACTCTATGCCGGCCAGAAGGCGCAGCCCGGCTCGGTCATCGTGCGTCAGCGTGGCACCAAGATCATGGCGGGCAAAAATGTGCGCGTTGGTAAAGACCATACCCTGTTCTCTACCGCAGACGGCACCGTGCAATTCCGCAGTGTCCGCAAGACCGACTTCACCGGAGTCACCAAACGAAAGAAAGTCGTTGATGTCGTGAGTGAATAGTTTCTTTCGAAACAAACTCCATAAAGCTCAGCAAACCCCTCGCGGGGTTAGTTGTGTGGCCTAAACCAAACCCTCCGGCGGCGATAGTTGATTTGGTCTAAGATACGATTTATAGATTCAATTCAAAATCCTGTTCATCGGCAAAAACCATAGAGCACATTGGGGATACTTCAAATGAGTTTTCACTTGTCATGCACAACATATCACCCGCAACGACCCGCTCTTGACAAACATGCCTAGTAACTTCGACCAGGCTAGTCTCTAAATGAGAAGAAGGCGAAAGTACATTGAAAGCAATGAACAGGCCAACCAATTGCCAATTTTTTTTCCAAACAGCACAACATATTTTATTACCCCAGTATAGACCTACCTGCATACACTGAGCTGACGCTGTATAGCTGTGTAGCACATCGCCAGTAGTATCGCTTGTGTATATTTCAGCTGG
>PWVU01000150.1 GCA_003561715.1 Candidatus Kaiserbacteria bacterium
CAAGTTGTCGCTCTATACTTTGCTTGTTCTGTGGTGGGGCGTGCAAAGGAGATGGTGGGCGGGGAGTTCACCGAATTGCGATGGGTCGATCCAACGGACGTTTATAAATACTTCACTACATCAGTGAGCGACGATGTCGCACGACACCTCGTTGCTCTGGAAAAAGCAGTGAAGCCATAAGTACGAGAGCAGAATAGCCTTATTTCAAAAGATGTAGATCTCACATCAATATTCCTACTCGCGATGGTGATCGTCGCTATCGTGATCGTGTGAATGATGCCCGTCGTCTTCATGCTCATGTGAATGCTCATCAGCATGGTCGTCGTCATGCCCATGTTCATCGTGCTCATGGGCGTGGTAAGTATGTTCGTGTGCGTACTCGTGGTCGTCATCATGTTCGTGATCGTGCGAGTGCCCGTGTGAATGCTCATGCCCATGCTCGTGATTATGTGCATGGTGATGCGGCGCAGCAAGGACGATGCCGCTCATCAGCACAAAACCGAGAACAGCCGCGGTGGTATGCGACATCGCCTCGCCATTCTTTGCGTGATGCATGGTGTGTGGTACGAGGTCTTTGAGTACCACAAAGAGGAACGCACCCGCCGAAAAAGCAAGGATAGCGGCGGTCAATTCCTCAAAGGCGATCAATGCTGCGCCGATCGCAACGCCCACAAGAATAGTGAGCGCGGTGAGGAAATTATAGAGCAGTGCGCGACGCACCGAGAGCCCCGCCGCACGCAAGACGAAGAACTCCGACAGCTCTTGGAGCGCTTCGTGCGCAAGTACGCCGATGGTAACTGCGATGCCAAGCGCAGGATTTACCATGAATGCCGGCACCAGAATGATGCCGTCGCCGATATTGTGAATGGCGTCGGCAATGAGGATGCGCTTTGCGTGCGGCTTTTTGGGCACCGGCGTATCGCATTCATCCTCGGTGTGGTGGTGGTGTGATTCGGGTAAGAGCCATGAGAGCAAAAAGAGCGCTCCAACACCAAGCGCCATCAGTGCGAGCACCGTAGTGAGCTCCAAGAACTCCGCCGCCTCAAGTGCGAGCGTGATGACCACGACCGTGAAAAGTCCCGCCGAAGCGCTCACCAAGTAGGGGAGAAGCTTCATGGTCTTCTCTGCGGCGAAGCGGTAGGTGGTGATGATGCCGATCAACGAGGCGGCGGCGACCAATAATGCGGCGAGTATGGCGTAGAGGACGGCGGTTTCCATGGAATGATAGATTGAAAATACGGTGCGTGTATAATGATAAGACTGTAGCAAAGGTACTTGACTGATGCAATATATTTGCAATACTGACGTAGCAACTGCAGACTCTATGGAAAGACGCATGACCAAACACAAACGCCGCATCCTTGCGCTCTTTGATGAGGCGCATGCGCTTTCCGCACACGAGATCCATGCACTGCTTCCCGATATGGATCTCTCAACGGTATATCGCAACTTGGAGCGTTTTGAGCAAGATGGCATTCTACGCGCCATTGTGTTGGAGGCGGGGCGCACCTACTACGAGCGAACGACCTGTCATGAGCACGCGCATTTTGTCTGTGATCAATGTCATCATGTGTCCGTACTGCGGCGTGCTATACAGCTTGAAAAACGTGATCTCCCGCGCGGTGTCCGCGCAACGCATACGGAGGTGGTGGTGCATGGGAAGTGTGCGACCTGTGCGTAGTGAGTTTGCTATACTATACTCGCTGATATGCGCACTGTATTCACCCATTCGTTTCTAACGTGCGCCACGGTAGGGCTCTTGGTTGCAAGCGTGCTCTGGCTTGCGCCGTTTGCACTGTTTGCCGAGGAGCAAGATATGATCGAGTCGCAACCGGCAATCGTCGGGGGGTTTCAAGAAGAGATCTTGCAGGATGATCCCGCAATACTCCAAGAGTATGTTGCCGATCCCGAAGTATTGGTACTCAAAGCGGTGGTTACGCGGGTGATCTCGGCGCGTGAGCGCACCTTGCCCGCACTTGGTATTACGGTCGACTCGCAAGAGATCGAGGTGCAGTTTTTGGAAGGACCCGAGCGTGGTGAACGTGTCATTGTTACCAATGATTATGTACTGCTGAGTGAAGGCGATCGATTGTTCGTGCGTCGTCAGCAGATTCCCGGTGCCGAAGAGCCGCTCTATGGCGTGATCGAGATACAGCGCACCGGCGCGCTGTGGGTGCTGTTTGGCTTATTCGCACTTCTGATTCTCGGCTTTGGCGGGTGGCAAGGGGTGCGCTCATTGGTGAGTTTGTTCGCGAGCCTGTTCATTATTCTCTACTTATTGGTGCCGACGTTAGTTTCCGGCTATCCACCCATTCTCACATCGATCGGCATTGCCTCGCTCGTGTTGTTTGGCGCTATCTTCTTTACGCACGGCTTCAATAAAAAGTCGCTTGCGGCATTTATGGGCACGACGATCGCGGTAACGCTTACCGGACTTCTTGCGTGGGCGTCGATTGCGGGGGCGCGTTTTACCGGATTGGGATCGGATGAGTCTATCTACCTGAATGTAAACACCGCCGGCACGCTTGACTTCACCGGACTCCTGCTCGCCGGCATCATTATCGGGGTATTGGGTGTGTTGGACGATATCGCGATCACGCAAGTCGCGGTCGTCAAAGAGCTACTGGTATTACGGGGCAAGCGCACTCTGGTCGATATCTTCTGGCGGGCGATGCGTGTGGGGCGCGAGCATGTGGCATCGTTGGTAAACACACTGGTGCTCGCCTACACCGGCGCGGCACTTCCGCTTCTGCTATGGATATCGTCTGCCGGTACCGATCTTGCCCTTGAGATCAATCGTGAGATGGTAGCGCTTGAGATCGTGCGCATGATCGTCGGCTCGATCGGTCTCATCATGGCGGTACCGATCACGACCGCAATAGCGGTGTGGCTTTTGCGCAATCTTCCGCAAGAGGAGCTTGAAGGAGAATTCGGTCACAGTCATGGGCATGAGGGGCATGATCATACACACTGACATACTCACGCGTAGAGTATTGTGCGGTATACTGCATCGATATGCGGTATGTAAAGACGCACGTGTCTCTTGGTGGGCGTCCGACTGGCGAACCATTCAGTGCCCCGGTATACACATTCGAGGGTAGTGGAGGGGGCAGGTCGGTCTATTTGCAAGGGAATCTGCATGGACCGGAGGTGTTCGGCACTGCATTGCTGACTGCTTTGGTGCAAGAGTTTGAGAAATGGGATCAGGTACCCGGTACTGTTACGATCGTGCCTTGCGCGAACCCGCTTGGTGTTCAAGAGACTGCCTACAATACACACCTCGGTAGATGGAATTCCAAAACAGGCTTGAACTGGAATGGGATATTTACTGCGCCCACACGTTGGAGCAGTAGGGAAGAAGAGCGCGCCTATTATGCACAACGGCTTATATCCGCACGCTCTATTGAAGAGCGTCTTGAAGCAGAGCTGCGAAGTCTCAGTTCCCAAGCAGATGTGTGTATCGACATCCATACGAATTGTCGTGAAAGTATTGAGCATGTAATGACTTTAGATACTATGTCGACTCACTTTGAGTCACTTGGAGCCCCAGTGCATCTTGTGCAAACAGACGAAAAACTCGGCAATTCTTTTGAGGAATCTCACTATCATTTTACTCCCGAGGTGCTGCCGGAAGATCGTCCATGGGCATGTACGTGGGAGGTTTCCAGCGATGGGCTTATGTTTGATATAGACGTTAGGAATCGCTTGGTAAAACTGCTCAATTGGTTTGCCTATGTGTGGCAGTTCGATTCGCATATATCAGCTTTCAAGCCAGAGGTATATTGGTGTGGAGAGCATCTGTATGCTACCGATTCGGGATATCTCGCGTGGACGAAACGAGCTGGTGAATATGTGTGCGCCGGTGACGTGTATGCGAAGCTCTACCATCCTAACTCTGTACAAGTGGAAGAACTGAAAGCCGAACATGGTCTGACACTCATTGCTCTTGGCGGAGTAGTTGCGGTCACAAAGGGCGATCGTATTGCGTGGATCGGATACAATCCGTAAACACGACGAGGACAGTGGGCGTGCCGAATGCGTTTTCTATGCGTCACTCAGCAAACCCATGCTATGCTTGTAGAGCATGAGTATTGATGCGATCAAGGTTGGGTGGTTTCTTGCGGCGAGGCAGATCACACGAGGGAGCGCGTGGTCGACCATTTTAATTGGCGCGATCATGACCCTCACGTTCCTCAATGTTGTCGTAGTGCGCGGGGTACTGCTCGGGTTGCCCGAAGGAGCGATCACACTCTACGAGCGCCAGTATGCCGGACAAGTCATAGTGACGCCGCTCTCCTCCAATCGCTCGATCGAGCGCAGCGCAAGTGTGCGTGCCATTATTGCAGATACGCCCGGCTTTGTTGCTATGAGTGAGCGACTGTCGGTGGGGGGGAGTGTTGAGGCGAATTACGATCGCCCGCGTCGAGGAAGTGAGTTGCCCGATCGGGTGGTTGCGGATATTGCCGGCATTGATGCAGAAGCAGAACAGCGTATCACACAGCTTGCGTCGTATGTGGTTGAGGGCGAGTATCTTGCCGAGGGCGATCGCACCGGCATCCTTATCGGCAGTCAACTGATCGATCGCTACACCTTTGGCCCGATTGTCTCAAATGCGCTTGAGGATGTGTACCCCGGCAGTCGCGTACTTGTGACGTTGGGTGAGAACACACGCGAATTCACGGTTCGCGGTATTATCACCAGCAAAGTGGGCGAAGTGGATAGACGTGTGTATATCGACCGGACCACGATGCGCGGTATGCTCGCACGCACCGACGGCAATGTTGATGAGATCGCGATCAAGCTTGTGCCGGGGAGTGATCCGAGTCGATTTGCAACGGCGTTGGTAAGCGCGGGTGTTGGTGAGCTTGCGGTTGTACAAACGGCGCGCGAGTCACTCGGGCAATTCATTGATGATATTGTTGCAACATTCGACATCTTGAGCGTGCTTATCGGTGCGATCGGACTTATGGTGGCGGCGATCACGATCTTTATTGTCATATTTATCAATGCGCTTTCACGCTCACGGCAGATCGGTATTTTGAAAGGCATAGGGATATCAGAATTCGCCATCCAGTGCTCGTACCTATTTCTTTCGGTATTCTATGCCGCTTCCGGTATCGTTGTGGGATGGCTGGTGGTGACGTTTGCCATCGCTCCCTATCTTGATCAAAATCCGATCGATTTTCCCTTTAGCGATGGCGTGTTGTCGGTAACGACTGGAGACATGCTTGCAAGTGCGTCGCTCATAGTTGTTGCAACCGTGATCGCAGGATTCATTCCGGCACGCAGGATCATTGCCAAGAACACCATTGCCGCAATTCTCGGTCGCTAACGTACGCGTTATGTCACTTATCACCGCATATGATCTCAGGAAGCGATTCATCACCGGCGATGTCGAGGTGTATGCTTTGGCGGGTGTTGATATTGCGATCGAATCGGGCGAGTTCATTACGATCACCGGCCGCTCGGGTGCGGGCAAGAGCACGCTGTTGTATCAGTTGAGTCTTCTTGACGAACCGTCATCCGGTTCCGTTGCCGTCCACGGACAAGATACGGCGATCATGACACATCAGGCGCGCACCGCAATACGCTTGCGAACATTCGGCTATGTGTTTCAAGAGTATGCACTTATTCCCGAGTTGACCGCGTTTGAGAATGTGCTCCTGCCTGCGCTTATGCTGGGAAAGACGACGTGTGAAGCGTATGCCAGATCGCTCTTGGAGCGGGTCGGTCTGTCCGATCGTATGGACCATCGCCCTGCGGAGCTTTCGGGAGGTCAGCAGCAACGGGTGGCGATTGCGCGTGCGCTTATCAATAGCCCGGAAGTTGTCTTTGCGGATGAGCCGACGGCCAATCTCGATAGCGAAACGGCGGAACAAGTGATGGCGCTTCTGCAAGAGCTTAACCGCGACGGGCAGACGCTAGTGCTGGTAACGCACGATACGCGGGTGCATACCGAGGGTGCGCGTATGATCGAAATGCATGACGGCTGTATCGTGGTCGATACCGGCGGGGCGCTTTCCCCAGGGATAGCGTCTGGTGCGTGAGGCTTTCTGCTATACTGAACCAGTTTATGGCTATCAAGCGATTGTTTTTCTATGTAACAAGGTGGTGGGTGATCGCACTGGTCGTGCTTGGTGTCGCGGGGTATGTGTGGCTTTCTCGCGAAGAGACTTTTTCATACGAATCCGAGTTGGTCGAGCGTAGAGATGTGGTATCGGTGGTGAGTGCGGTCGGAGTCGTCGAGGCGCCCGAGAGCGTTGCGCTTTCATTTGAGATAGCCGGAACCGTGGTTGAGGTCCTCGCACGAGAGGGTGACATGGTCGAGCGAGGCGATCCGCTTATCGTACTTGATACCGCCCTGCGCGAATCCGATGTGGCTGCGGCGCGCGCACGGCTTGTTGCCGAGGAGGCGCGCTTGGCGGAGCTGTCTGCAGGGGTGACCGCGCAAGATCGAGAAGCGGCACAGCGCACGTTTGAGGCGGCTGAGGTGGCCTTGGAGAATGCGCTACGCACGCGCGAAGATGTTGCTTTACGGGAAGATATTGCCGTTGCCAATGCGTATGAGTCGTTACTTACGTCGGGCTTGCTTGCATTGCGTGTGGATGATGCGCAAGAAGACACCTTCTATTCAAGTGCTCCACCGACCATATCGGGAACCTATCGGGGGGGTACTCCCGGCACGTATACTATCTCGCTCTATCGCTCCGCATCCGAATCGGGCTACTCGTTTCGCGTAAGCGGTCTGGAGGAGGGTATTGTCGGGGAGGTGTCGACCGTACAGCCGAGGCCCCTGGGTACCAAAGGACTGATGATCATATTCCCGGATAATTTTGTGCGTGGCTCGCAGGTGACCTGGGAGGTCGAGATACCCAATACGCGCGCAAGCACGTATGTTGCGAATAAACAGGCGTACGAACGTGCGCTTGAACTGCGTGATATCGCCTTGCGAGAAGTGGATCGACAGATCGAGTCAGCGCGCGCGGCGCGCGATACGGCGCGTGCCAATCTCGATCTGCGCGTCGCCGATACCCGCAGTGAGCGCATTGCCGTAGCCGAGGCGGCGGTCGCACAAGCGCGCGCAGGACTTCTTGCCGCAGAGACCGAACTCGACAAGTATATTCTGCGTGCACCGTTTGGTGGCATTCTCGACACACTGACTCCTCGTGTCGGACAGACCGTCTCGCCGCATACTCCCGTCGCACGCTTGGTATCTGATTCACTGTTTGAAATTGTCGTGCGTGTACCGGAAGCGGATATTGCCGACCTTACGATCGGTGATGAAGCGATAATATCATTCGACGCGTTTCCGGATGCGGAGTATCGGGGGCGCGTGGTATCGGTCGCCCGCTCGGCGGAACAATCGGGTGGAGTTGCGACATTCAAAACGATCATTCATCTCACCGAGGGTGATACGGCGCGTGTACGCGAAGGCTTGACTGCCGATGTCGATATTACCGCTACTCGCCGGGAAGGGGTAGTAGCGATTCCGGGGCGAGCGGTCGTGCGTACCGAAGGGCGTTCAGTTGTGCGCGTGGTGGTAGACGAGCATATTGAGGAGCGACCGGTGGCAGTTGGGTTGCGTGGCTCTGATGGGAGAGTCGAGATTCGTGAAGGTCTTTCGGAAGAGGAGCGCATCGTGACGTTTATTGACTCGGACACACTCGCACAACTACTCAACTAGAGCATGTCTGAAAACCTCACCTACGTGCGCCCGCCACGTCGCTCAATTTCTTACAGAAACCGTCTACTCATTGGACCTTTTGCTCGTAAAAACTCACAAAAGTCCTCAATGAGTCTTGCGAAGCTCCGCTTCTCACCTCATCGTATACTTGATACGCCTCAGATTTTCGCTCCTTGGCGTCTTGTATCTGAGGCTTTCAGAATATACTCTAGATATATATGACACTGATTGAAGCACAGGAGCTTCAGCAGACCTTCGAAACTGACGGTATGGTGACGGCTGTATTGCACGGCATCTCATTCTCGATCGAACGAGGAGAGTTCGTCTCGATCATGGGACCAAGTGGCTCCGGCAAATCGACCTTGTTGCATATCCTTGGATTTCTTTCCGATCACACCGGTGGCACCTATCGTTTCAACGGGCGCACGATGGCGGAACACACCGAAGATGAGATCGCGCAAGTGCGAAATGAAGAAATGGGCTTTGTGTTCCAGTCGTTCAATTTGCTTGGGCGAGCGAGTGTGTACGATAATGTGCGTCTCCCTTTGCTCTATTCACGTCGACCGGAGCGCGAGTGGGATGGGCGTATCCGAAGTGCCGTTGAACGCGTGGGGCTTATGCATCGCATTGACTACGAGACGTATAAACTCTCGGGGGGTGAGCGTCAACGAGTGGCTATTGCACGCTCGCTGGTAAACGAGCCGCGCGTTATTTTTGCGGATGAGCCGACCGGTAATCTCGATACCGCCTCGGGGCGTGCGGTCATGCAGATCTTGCAGGAGTTGCATGATGTACAAGGGCATACCATCGTATTGATAACGCATGATGTGGAGGTGGCGGAGTATGCCAACCGTATGCTGTTTTTGCGTGATGGCAGCATTGAGCGTGATACCCCGATCCTGGAGCGTCGTAAAGCGGAAGAGTTTGTCAGTACGACGCGCAAAGAGCGCGACCTCATTTGATATGCGAGTAAAATACATCGCACTCTCGGCATTTGACGCATTTCGCACACATCGCTCGCGAGCGCTCTTGACGGTGCTGGGTATCGTGATCGGAGTCGCTGCGATCATTTTGGTCATGTCGCTTGGCAGTGGTGCGCGAGAGCTGATCACGGCACAAATTGGTCAAATGGGTGCGGGGACGGTGGTCGTGTTGCCCGGTTCGGGAAACCCGACCGATTTGGGCACGTTGTTTCTCGACTCATTGACGCGTCGTGATCTTGATGCGCTGAGGCGTCCGCAAAATGTTCCCAACCTTGCTGAGATCATGCCGGAGGTCATTGTGTCGGGCGTCGTTACATATCGTGGGGAGCGCTATACTCCCGCCGCGATCGCCGGGGGCTCGGCTGATTTTTTCGGGAAGACATTTAATGTGTATCCTGATTCGGGAAGTATATTCACTGAAGCTGATATTGAGCAACAGGCTCGTGTGGCAATCTTGGGGCATACCGTCAAAGTCGAGCTGTTTGGCGAATCGGACGCAATCGGTGAATACGTGTCGATTCGCGGGACACGCTTGCGGGTCGTCGGGGTATATCCGAAAACAGGTCAAGTGGCTTTTTCAGATGTCGATGATTTAGTTTTGGTACCGTACACGACCGCACAAACCTATCTTGCCGGCATAAATCATTTTCAAAGTTTCATCATCAAAGCAGACGATCCGGCAAATGTTGATAAATTGACACACGATATCGAGGCAACCCTGCGCGAATCGCATCGGTTGGAACCCGGACAAGATGCAGACTTTTCGGTAATGACCCAGCAGGCATTGCTTGAGCAGGTGAGTACCATATTGGGTGTGCTGACCGCATTTCTCTCGTCGGTCGCTGCGATCTCGCTTGTGGTGGGTGGTATCGGTATTATGAATATCATGCTGGTCTCGGTGACCGAGCGTACGCGTGAGATCGGCTTGCGCAAAGCGCTCGGTGCAACCAGGCGCGCTATCATGCAGCAGTTCTTGGTCGAGGCGGTGGTGCTCACCTTGGTGGGTGGCATCATCGGCATGCTCTTGGGCGGATTGTTTGCGTTCCTCGCATCACTTGCGCTTGGCGCAACGGTGGCAAGCGATTGGCAATTCGTCTTTCCGATCGAAGCGGTCATTTTGGGTGTGGGGGTGTCAACCTTGGTCGGACTTGTGTTTGGCTTGTATCCCGCCGCACAAGCGGCGAAGAAAAGTCCTATCGAAGCACTGCGGTATGAGTGATATGCACGAACCACAAGAGCGATCATATGGCGTTATCCCGTATCGCATCGGCACGCGAGGGATTGAGCTGTTGATGGTGCGCCAAGTCAACGGCAACCACTGGACGTTCCCGAAAGGACATGCCGAGGAAGGCGAGACGGTGGAGCAAACCATGGTACGAGAGTTGTATGAGGAGACCGGTATCAGTGAGATCGAACTCCAAGAAGAACCGGTCTTTGAGGAGCGGTATACGTTTGAGCGAGAAGGCGTCTTCGTAGACAAGCTTGTTGTATATCGGTTGGGTAAGACGCTCAATGATGAGTCGCATTATCATGATACGACAGGAGAAATACTGGAGCGACTTTGGGGCACGCCCGAGGAGTTGCTCCAGTTGTCACTCTTCCCTGAAAAGCGTGCATTGCTTGAGGAAGTGCAGAAGTACGTTTGCACCGATGTGCGATAGTGAGCAGTAAGGGACACCCGTCATACACGTCTTAACTCGTGTATACTTATTTGCATATGACCAAAAAAACCAAGATCACCATCGGTATTGTTGTGTTCCTTATAGCATTTGCGGCATTTGCGTATATCGTAATTACCAACAATCGTGCAGGAGTGACGTCAGAGCAGGCAATTGAACGTTTTTATAGGGGTTGGATACGCGAGAATACGTCGCCCGGCGCGGCATTTGAGAAGAATCTGCACATTCGAAGCACCTACGCAAGTCCGTCGTTGGCGCAGGATGTGGCGCGCGGTGCGCTCTACATCGATGGCGCTTTTGCATTCGATCCGGTCGTATGTGGCGCAATTCAGCAAAGTGATGCGGCGGGGGTGAATATGGTATCTGAGGACGTAGATGCGGGAACCGCGCGCGCGGTGTTGACCGGTATCGCAAGTGGTCCCATTAATGTGTATGCCGCGCGCGGAGAGAATGGTTGGTGGTATGTCGATGAGATAGACTGCCCGGCGGGATCGGTGCCGGAAATGCCGGGAGAAACAATCCCTGACCCTGAATCCATTGAGCCTCTATCCGAAGAAAATGAAGAGAGTGAAAACGAGTAATACGTTCCGGGTTATTCGTCTCATGAACGCAAGGTCTTGAGTGCTGTGGTACTGTGTAGTATGCTCGGGGCTGTATATGCGAAACAGAACACTCGTTGGTATAGTGGTGATCTCATTTTGGGCGTATCTTGCTTTGCGGGATGTATTGCCGCTTGTTTCCGAGGGCACAAATGCATATTGGCTTGCGCTAGCCGCTTTCATTGCTTCTTCAGTAACACTCGTTTTTTCGGTCGCCTTCTGTCTTCGACGTTTATGGTATGTGCCGAACACATCTTCTGATGCATGAGATGCAGTTTCTGCCGATTGAGCAATTGAGAAAAGTATTGTAGTATGACGGAGTTCTCGGAAACGAGAGCACACGCCATCGTAGCTCAGTCGGTAGAGCGCATCCATGGTAAGGATGAGGTCCCCGGTTCAATCCCGGGCGATGGCTCAAGAGCGGGGCGATGGAGACATCGCTCGGGATTGAACGCGGAAGGGGTCGGGGAACCTGCTGGTTCCCCGTGGAGGAGAGCAGGCAACGCCGTTGAGAACCGAGGGTTCTCAACGCGAAGCGGTGAAATCCCGGGCGATGGCTCCGAAGTAAAGCGTAGGAGGCGGCGCAAGAAGCAACCTGCCTTGCTTCTGTCCGGAATTGAAAACCAGAGCGTGTCGCTTTCGACGCGAGGTCGGGCAGGATGTCGTTATGAGCGAAGCGAATTACGAACCTGACGCCAATCCCGGGCGATGGCTCAAGGGATATGAAAGATACAAAAGTAAAGATATAAAAGAAAAGTGCAAAAATCCTAAGCTCGACGCTTTTTGGCTCGCAAAAAAACGTATACCTTGCTATAGTGTGCCTGCATTTCGCCGAAGTAGCTCAGTTGGTAGAGCAATGGTATCGTAAACCATAGGTCGCGAGTTCGAGTCTCGCCTTCGGCTCAGAAACGAAGTGAATGAGACGAAGAGCATGCAAACTGCTTTGCATGCGTGCGAGACGAGAAAACCTTTGCGTTGTTTGAGAGCGACCGATAGGTCGCGA
>PWVU01000037.1 GCA_003561715.1 Candidatus Kaiserbacteria bacterium
CGATCAGCTTAAAGAGGTATGGCAATCCGTTGGTAAGCAATCCGGCAACCGTTGTAAAAAGTAATATAAAGGCAAATTGCCACCTTGCCTGACGTGCAATGTACAACACAAACCGCAACGGCGTGTTCGGAATGGGCACCATATTCTGTTGTGATGATGTTTCTGATTCCATATCGCCAAATATGAGAAAAACTGGTAAATCAGCTTCTGCGTGACATACTCTTATAACACGAAAAAGAAAGCGGTGCTCCCGCTTTCCCCACGCGTTTTCGCGCGTTCAATGTAGAAGACGCTAGACAGAGCCGTTTATTACACGCTCAATATCTTCCTTGGAAACGGTGCCTTGGCGAAGAATCTGCCAGCTATCCGGCTCTTTAAGCGAGACAAGGGTCGACGGCAATATATTCTGGGCGCATCCACCGTCGATCACAAGACCGATCTCCTTAGCCGTGTCGCCAAATTGCGCCAGTATCGCTTTCGGCGTATCTTCCGTATCGTGATTTGAAAGATTCGCGCTGGTCGAAACGACCGGTTGGTCAAACGCATCAATGAGCGCCCGGCACCAAGGGTGCGCCGGGACTCGAAACACAATAGAGGGTTCGTGTATAAAAAAGGTCGTGAGTGTCCCCTCGCGTCTGGGCAAAACCAGCGAGACCGCGCCGGCATGTGGCGCGGTATCTGCAATACCGTTCCACCAAAACGCTTCAGCAAGCGCGTGCGCCCGTGCGTCCATATGTGCAAAGCGCTCCACCATCTCAACCGATGAGGCGATGAGCACCGGCTTTTTGCTTTTATGACGTCGCTTCAGCGCATATAATCGATCAAGCGCTTGAGTATTGAACGGATCGCATCCGAGTCCGTAGATCGTATCAGTGGGATACAGCAAGATACCACCCGAGCGGATCGTATCGACCGCGCGCTCAACCGAAGAGTCATCATGTTGTGGGATTAGTCTGGGAATATCCTCAGAAACGGGGGTGGATGTGAAAGCCATAACACATGATCGCATTTTCCTGCTGATACATAACGTTGAAGTGTACCTGAATTTAGGCTATAGTACCAGCACCGAATTGCAGTTATCGTTTAAAGAACGTGATGCGCGGTTAGCTCAGTTGGTTAGAGCGCGCCCTTGACGTGGGCGAGGCCGGGGATTCGAATTCCTCACCGCGCACCGAAGCGAAGCGGAGGAAGCGGTGAAGCAAGCCAACTGCTTGGCTTGCGCGGAATTCGAATCAGCCGCAGCGATGTCGCTTTGCGACCGCGAGGCGGGTCCGAGCGCACTTAGGATTTCAGAGCGCTCGGCGCGAATAAAATCCTTAGTGACGGGTGGATTCGAATTCCTCACCGCACCACAAGAGCACTTCTTGTTTTCTAATTCCCTGCGGTCATAAGAAAACAATGTCGCGCACCGAAGCGAAGCGGAGGCAGAGGTGAAACAACGTGCCTGCGCACGGAGCGAGGAGTTCGAATCAGCCGAGATACTAGGCGGCAAGTCGGACTTGCCGCCTTACCGTCGTCTTGAAACGCTCACATTATCTACCCTCTTCAATAAGGAGCATCGCCCCTCTCATCCACACCCATCCCGCGCCGAAAAAGCTAAACCGCGCTACAGTATAGGTATGTTTGGAAAAAAAGCACCGGCAGGACCACCCGACGAAGACGAGGTGCGCGAGCGCATAGAGCAAGCCATTGATGAAGGTGCGGCGTTCATCGCGATTCGAAAAGGACTGGTCAATGCCGGTAGTGATGTAAAAATGGTCGACCGAGTCATCGCCGAGGTACTGCATGAGCGATCGGGAGCGGATGCGAGCGCGCCGGACCCCTTCCTAAAACATGGCGCAAGTATTACTCACTCCCATACACGCAGTGAAGAAGAACATGCGGACCACACCGAACACCACGAGCACATGGCGGACCGTATCGCAGAAAAACACATCGCTCCTCCACCCTCAAAGCTGGTATCCAACACCATCTTCTTACTTACATTTCTTCTTGCAATCGGCGGTAGTGCGTATGCATTCTTACACTTTATGCCAGAGCGCGATCGAGCCTGCGAAGACGGCGGCATGACATCGCTCATTTGTGTCGAACTGTTACTCAATCGCTACTACGAAGCACATGCGGAATATCCCGCGCGGCTTGACCTGCTTGTGCCTCGCTATGCGGTTGTGCCGGTGCGCTTTGAAGAGACGGGCGAACCGTTCTTCTATACCACCCTCACCGAAGGTTCCGGGTATCGGCTCTGTCCCGGAGAAGAGTCCGGTGATGATGAGTGCAGCATCCGCAATATTCGCAAGCTCGACACACATAGCGAACATGATGATATTAATACTGAGGAGTGAGTAACGCATTAGTACGTATAGTAAGCTACTAAAGTGCACCATCCCCATGAACGAGCAACCTCAAACACCCATACCGCAATCATCTCAAGATACAGCCGGACCTTCACAACCTCCCGCCCCCGTGCAATCTTCTCAAGAATCCTTTGCACCCCACCCGCAAGAACTTCCCGGCCCGGTCGAATTACTCGGACGCGCGTTCAACACAACGCTTCAGTACCTGAGGGCAGTCTTCTCGCTCATTCTTCTCTTCGCTATCATGTCAATTCTTGGTAGCCTTTTTATAATTTACGGATCTATTACATTTTTTGAAGAAAATTCTAGGGCTATCGGTTCTCTTTTTCTCTTTGGTTATGTCAGTCTAATTCAGGCTCCTTGGTGTTATCTTGCATTACTTCACACCTTCATCACCAAACAAGACCTGAGTGTGTTGCATTCATTACAAAAAACCTTGAGATTGGTTCCCTCTTTCCTTCTACTTTTTTTGTTCTCAGGCACAGGAATACTTATTTTACTCGCAATGTTTATTCTTCCACGCGCCCTCTTGTTAGCATCTATGCTCCCCCTTGCATCACCGATTGTGCTGCTTGGGCTCTTTATTCTAATTCTATCTCTCATACTCTCCCTAAATCTCTTTACCATGTCCATTAATATACTTGTCAGCGAACAACATGGAGTTATATACTCACTCAAGAGAGCTTATTCATACCTCAGGGGTTATTGGTCAGGCACAGCAGGAAGA
>PWVU01000089.1 GCA_003561715.1 Candidatus Kaiserbacteria bacterium
CTAGATGCCGTAAGATTTGAAATAGGTGATACAGATGAAAGTGATGCACTACTACAAAATGAAGAAATTATGTATGTTTTAGATGAAGAAATGGATTCTGTATTAAGAGCTGCTTTAAGATGTTGTGAAAATATTATAGCAAGATTTTCACGTGAAGTTAATAAGAAGATAGGACCAACTAGTATAAATGCCAGTGAAGCAGTTCAGCACTATCAGCAATTAGCTGATAATATTCGGCGTAGACTTCAAATTAAAGCTATGATATATTGTGGTAGTTTGTCATTATCAGAAGAAGAAAAAGATACAAGAAATAAAGATTTGAAAAAGCCCATATTTAAGCGAAATATAATGTCGCATCAGTAGGAGTAATCATGGACAAGCCGCTAAGAAATATGCTGCATAAAGAAGTTTTATATAAGGAAAGAATTGGTACAAATGATAGAAATGTGCCTACTTTTGCGTCATCACTTACTTTAATATGCTTTATTTATGGTAACAGAACTATTGCGCAGGATAGTGAAGGTGAAGAGATTGTCTCTAATATTACTTTAATTTTTGAGCCAAATGAAGTTACTAATAATATAAAAATTAATGATGTGTTTACTATAAGTGAGATTGATTGGCCAGTAAGAGTATTACCAATACCTTATTATGATGATAAAGGACAAATTTATTGTGTTGAGGTGAGTTTATAATGGCTAATGTTGTAAATATTAAACTTAGAAAAAGTGATGAAAGACGCCTTAATGCAAGAATGGAAAAAGCTAATCATTATGTAGGTGTTGGAGCTAGAGAAGGTTTAAGAGAATTTGCAAGAAAAGTAATAAACCGCAGCCAACCGTTAGTTCCTGTATGGACAGGCGCTATGAAAAGTACCTATTATATTAGACCACCAAGAGTTTCTAAAAATAGAACTACAATTGATTTTGGTTATGATGGTACTACACGAACTAATCCAAGAACAGGTATTCCGGTAAGTGAGTATCTTATGAAGCAGCATGAAGATTTGTCATTGAACCATCCACGCGGCGGTCAAGCAAAGTTTTTTGAGCAACCTTTAGTAGAACTACAAACAGAGTTTTTAGCAAATATGGGAAATAATATATGGAAAGCACTAGGAACTTTAAGAAATAGGTAATTAAGAAAGGATTTGACTTAATGCTTCTAGATGATTTTAAAACTTATATTATAAATAATAATCTACAGGGTAGTTTTGAGACTTGGATTGATACAAGACCAGATCAACCAGACTCTGTTATATGTTTGTTTGAGTATTCGGGAGATTCAACGCAGACTGGTGTAGAAGCATTGAGTAGAAATATACAGTTGTTAGTCAGGGCTTTTGATTATGATGAATGCAGAAACAAGATTAATCAGTTGTTTAATGAGTTTGACCAACCTGTTGACAGAGCAATTAGTTTAACTACTTCAAGATGGACATTAATTGCGGCAAAGCAGCCACCGTTTAAAATGGAAGTTGATGCTTTAAATAGGCAGGTTATGGTTTTTAATATGATTGTTGTTACACACCGAGACTAATTTTAAGGAGGTAATAAAATGCCAGGCGTACCCATTGGTTTAAGAGACTTGCATTATGCGTTACTAACTAATGATGAGGTAGATCCAACTCCTGCAATTAATTATGAGGTACCGGAAAGAATTATTGGGGCTGTTCAAGCTAATATTAACCCCAACCCATCTTCAGAAAGTTTGTTTGCTGATGATGGTCCTATGGAAACGGCTACTACTTTAGGACAAATAACATTAGAACTAATAACAGCAGACTTACCTTTGGATGTTCAAGCTACTTTGTTAGGTCATGATTATGATGCTGCAAATGGTATTCTTATTAGAAAGGCAGAAGATATTGCTCCATGGGTAGCGGTAGGTTTTAGATCATTAAAGTCTAATGGTAACTATCGTTATACATGGCTAACTAAAGGTAGATTTAGTGTTCCTGAGCTTAATCATGAAACTAAGACTGATTCAATTAACTTTCAAACACCCACTATAAATGGTAGTTTTGTTAAAAGAGAAGCTGACGATGTTTATATTTTCCAAGGTGATGAAAATGATACAAACTTTGCACCCGGTACATGGTTTACTGCCGGTGTATTAGAAACAATCAGATCTTAAAATAAAATTAAAGGGTGGGAATAATGAGCGGCATTAAAGATGTAAAAGCGACTGCTGTTAAAATTACATTGGATAAAGAACGTTCTTTATTGTATGATTTAAATGCTTGGGGCGAGCTTGAAGAACAATTTGGTTCTATTGAAGAGGTTCTAAAAATACATGAAACTAAGAGTGTAAAAAGCTTTACTACATTATTGTGGGCTGGGTTAATTCATGAAGATGATACTCTTACTCAAAAAGATGTAGGTAAGATGTTAACTTTTAGAACCTTAACAGAAAATATGCAACTAATAACTGAAGCAATTGAAAATAGTATGCCCGAACTTACAGAAGAACAAAAGAAAGAGGCAGATAAATTTTTAGAGCAGCAGGAGCAGCAACAAACTGAGGGAAACATTTAGAGTGCACTTCTAATGATATATGGGATTGGGGTGAAATGTATTATATAGGACGAACACTTTTAGGTAAATCAGAAGATAATTTCTGGAGGTGCACTCCTCGCCACATTTATAGACAACTGGCAGTTCACTCAAAGTTTAATAGTACAGACGAAGACCCAAATAGGCAAGAGAAATATATAGATCAAATATTGTAGTTGAGGAGGTTTATCTATGGCTGATTTACATGCCGGTCGACTAAGAGCTGATGCTGAACTAAATACTGAAAGATTTAGACAAGGCATCTCAAGAATACGTGGCTCAATGGCTCATTTAGGCGCCGGTTTTCAAAAAGCCTTTGGTAGAGATCCTCAACGTGCTTTGCAGGAGACGGAGAAAACAGCAAAAAGAGTTACTTGGACAATACGTGGTTATATTAAAGATACTAGTAGAGTTATTACTGGTATCTTAATTTCACAGGTGTTTTATCATACTCTACGGCAGGTTAGAATGATGACTGCTGCTGTGTGGGAAAATGCTAAAGCAGTTGAACAAACTACTATTGCCTATGAACTCCTTTTGGGTAATCAAAAAGAAGCTAGTGAATATATGTATGCACTTATTGATTTTGTAGCTAAAACACCTTTTGAATGGGAGGGTGTAGATCAAGCTGCAAAAAGACTATTAGCAGTAGGTTTTACAGCAGAACAAACTATTCCTATTCTAAGAACATTAGCTGACACAACGGCTCTTATGGGAGGTGACCCTGTTCAATTAGAAAGATTGAATAGGGCTATTTATCAAATAGCTGCAAAAGGTAGATTACAAGGTATTGAAGTAAGGCAGTTAATGGAAGCTGGAATACCCGCTGCAGAAATATTAACAGAAAAATTAGGTTTAACAACGGATGAATTAGTTAATATATCACAGGCACAAATACCTGCTGGCGTAGCTATAGCCGCACTTTTAGAAGGAATGCATGAACGTTTTGAAGGTGCTGCTGAATTAATTGAGAGAACTGTTGCTGGCATGACAACTACTATTCGTGATAATTTTTTAATGCTCAGTAGGATTTTAACTGAAGGCTTATTTGAACGTTACCGAGCATTTTTAGAATCTTTTTTGGATAGAATTGTATATTTAAACGATGTAGTTATGAAATATGGTGTGCATGGATTTTTTCAAGCTATTATTCCAGAGCGCATGTTTGAACCTATAATGCATCTTATACAAGCAGTTCAATTATTCGTAAAAGAAATAGGAAAATTGTATAATGCTTTTAGACCTTTAATAACTGTACTTAGTGACGCTTTTATTTATGCATTATCTGCTGTTTCTACAACTATGCTAGTAGTATTACGTGGTTTAAATGGGCTTATACAAGGTTTGCAAGCTGCTTATTATTGGGCAGTAACTAACATACCGGGTTTTAGTCAATTAGCGTATGTTTTAAGACAGCTTTTGGTAGCTTTTTTAGCCGCTCAAGCTATGTATCTCGTATATTCTGCTATGCGCCTTATGGTTATTGCAGGTCCATTAGCTTTTATTTTTGCACATTTAAAAACAGCCATATCGGCTTTAACTAGAGCAGTTATGGCTTTAAATATAGCTTTATTATTTAATGTTAAAGTACTAATAATTGCGCTAGTTGGGCTTGGTATAGTATTAGCTGCTAATAGAATATGGAACTTAAAAGCTAGTTTTGATGGTTTATGGAATTCTATAAAAGCCGGTTTAGGTTTTACAAAACCTGTAACAAGAGATCTTACTAATTTAGGTGAAAGTAGCGACAAATTTAATCAATCATTAGAAGATGTATTAGACAGTATTCGTGGTATTGGTTCTGAAGCAAGTGATGAAATGGACAAAGCGGGCGATGGAGCAGGTAAAGCAGCAGATAAAGCTGAAAAAGGTTTTAAAAAGTTCTTAGCTTCTTTTGATGAAGTTTATAATGTACCAGATGCTCTTGATAGTGCTGCTGATTCTTTGTCTGGTATAGGTGATACACTAGATACAGATTTATTTGAAGAGTTACCGTTAGATGCAGCTTTAGCTGGAATAGGGGACGGTATAGATCCTGGTGTTTATTTTGATGATCTTTTTGATGGATTATTTCCTGAAACTGATGTAAAAGCTTGGTGGCAAAAGCTTTGGGATGGTTTAAAAGGTATATATCAAGATTTTATAGTCGGTACTTTAAACGATATATGGTCATTTTTTGATGCTGTATCTGCTACTCTTAGAACTCTTGCACAAGCATTTTTTGATTTTACTTTTACTACTATGAAGAGAATATGGGATTTATATAATGATATAAGAGCAATTTATCATGAATTTGTTGAGCTAACTTGGGACAGTATTATAGATACATTAAAAACAACTGCTAAGCATATTTCTTGGTGGGCTACTATTACTACTTTGCACTTTGAAGATTGGTGGGAAACTATAAAAGGCTTATGGGAAGAATTTAAAGAATTAACTATAGATGCTTTTATAGATATATTTACAATAACAGTAGAAAGAATACGTAATTGGGCTACAAATACTTATAGTATATTTAGTGGGTGGTGGGAAGGCACAAAAGAAATATGGGAAGAATTTAAAAAGTTAATTATGGGTAATATAATAGAGTCTCTTGTAGTAACTTGGGAGGCTATAAAAGAATGGGTTAACAATACAATGGAGTCTTATGAAAAATGGGGAGAAGGTTTATTAGAAATTTTTGAAGATATTTGGGATGAGCCTATTTTGGTTCTTCTATGGCGTTTCATAAAACTTACGTATGAGACTATAAAAGGGTGGGTTTCTGATACTCTTGATTTATATGAAGAATGGAAAGATGATATAGCTGCAATATGGGATGGATGGTGGGAAGAAGCTGTAACATTGTTTGAGGAATTTATTACTAATACAAAAGAAGCAATAGAAGAATGGATAAAAGTAACATTAAAAGAATGGGAAGGTTGGAAAGAAGATGTTTGGGAAGTAATTGAAGAATGGTATATTGAGGCTAAAAGACTATTTGATACAGCAGTAGAAGAAACTAAAAAAACAATAGAAAGCTGGATAGGACATACTGAAAGATTATATGAATCATGGAAAACAGAAGTTATTGAAATATGGGAAGAATGGTATGAAGGTGTTAAAGATTTAGTAGAAGAAGCTATTAAGACCACAAAGAAGCATATAGAAGAATGGATAATAGATATGGAAGAAAAGTTTGAATATTGGAAAGGTGCTATAATTGATATTTGGAAAAAATGGTATGAAGAGACTGAAAGTTGGTTTATAAAGACGTTTAAAGAAAACTATGATAGGTTAGTTACTTGGGTTAAAGATATGTATAAGAAATTTGTTGAATGGTACGATGATACAATAGAACTTATAGTAGAATGGGCTGAAGGTATTGAGTCTACCTTTGAAGAACTGTGGGGAGATTTGTGGACTGCTGCTAAAGGCTTTTGGTCAGATTTATCTTCGTTAATAAAGCGCACTATAAATGATATTATTGATTGGGTTAATATTTTAATCAGAGCTTGGAATAAATTAGGTTTTGAAACACCTGATTGGGCACGGCGTGCAGGTTTTGCAGATAGATATGGTACAATAAATGTTAGAGAAATACCTAAACTTGAGACAGGCGGCATAGTTAGGAAGCACTCAGTAGTTGAAGTTGGAGAAGGTAATAAGCCAGAAGCGGTTGTTCCATTAACCGGTCCGCATGGTCAAAAATTTGCTAATATGATTGCAGAGCGTATCGGTGATATAATAGGAGACGATAGAATGCCTCCATTATACGTTGGTACTTTAATAACTGATGAGCGCGGTTTAGTAGAATTAGAAAGAAGGATGAAAGTTGTTAGAGCAGATGAAGCCATTAGGGGGAGTGTATAATGAGTGATGGTATGAATATAAGACTCCGTCTAGCAGGTGGTACATGGATTAAAATAAAAGTACCTAATGGTTTTAATATTCAAAGGTATAATCTTACAAAATCTGGTAGAATTGCTAACGGCGATATGACAATGGATTTTATAGCTAAAAAAAGAAAATTCTTATTTAGTTATGAATCAATATCTAAAAAGGACTTTAATGATATTCTTAATATAGTTGACACAACTACAATGTTTTTTGAAATACAGTATGTTGAAAATGATGTAACTAAGACGGCAACTGTTTATGCTGGACACATACCATCAGAAAGATTTAGAACTGATATGGGTTGGTATTGGAAGGATGTCAACTTTGATTTGATAGAGGTGTAGATTTGATAAGCACTAGTGCAGGTTTCAAAACTAATATAGATAAGTTAGATAGAGACATAGGGGCTAAAGTTGAGATATTTTTTGATGGAGATAACAATAGTCCTACTGTTTTTTATAAAGATGATCAAATTGTTTCTATAGCAATCTTAGAAGAATTAAGAGCTGATACAATGAGTCCATTAGGCCACGTATCTGCTAATGAGCTTAGCTTAGTTTTAAATAACTCTAATAGAATATTTTCACCAACTAATACTGAAAGCCCTTACTATAATAAGTTGTTACCAAACGTATTAATAAAGGCTTTTATAGGGGTGCATGTAAGTGGTAGCTATGAGTATATTTCATTAGGTGAGTTTAGAACTGGAGATTGGCGCTCACCTTCTTCACAAATACGTGCTTCAGTTAAGTGTCCTGATATATTAGCTTCAATAGGACAAAAAGATATGCCTATGGTTCCTGTTATTGAGAATACAAATATAAAAGAAATGTTTGAAATATTATTTCAATCTTTTGGTTTAACTTCTGATGATTATATAATTGATGAAGATCTTGTTCAGCCAATTAGATTTGGTTGGTTTAATCGTGATAAAGTAATTAATGAACTACAGAGGTTAGCTAGTTCTGGACACTGCTTTGTGTTCTTAAATAGGCAGGGCAAGATCAGAGTTAAAAATATATTTAGTGTAGGTGAGTCTGTTGCTACTTTGACAGATAATAATCAAATAGTGAATGTAGACTCTCCTCAAAAATATTCCGATACTTTTTCAAAAATATTTTTAAAATATCCTATGCCTACTTTAAATTTAGAATCTGAGCAAATAGTATCATTAGCAGATGTAAAAAGCGAAGTACCCGATACTACTTTAACTGGTATAACTTTTTCAAATGCTCCTATTTGTTTGGTTAATCAAGTTGCATTAACTAAGGGTAGATATTCAGATATTGAGTATATCAAACATGGGGCATTAGACTGCACTATAAAGTTAATAAATGATAATTTACTTGAGGAAGTTAGGCTAACTATATTTGGACAAAAAATGAATAAGAATGAAGCTATATCTATGGCAACCAATGCTGCTTTAGTAGATTTAATTGGTGAAAAAGAACTGAGCTTAACAGTAGACTTAATACAGCAGCAAGAAGAAGCTAATAACTACACCAGTATACTTTTAAACTTTGTAGGTGATCCTTTTGCGTATTATTCAGCTGATATACGTGGTAATCCTTCATTAGAAGTTGGCGATGTTATTACTCTTATTGATACTGCTGATAAAGTTCCTTCAGCTGAGGTAGTAATAGTTCGACAAACAATGTCCTTTGCAGGTGGTTTAGATGGTAAATTAATTGCAATAAAGAAAGAGTGTTTGGAGTGATAATATTTGCCAGATAAAATCAGAATAAGAGAAAAAACAGAAAAGTGGATTCGCTGGGAGATATATAATCTTCAGTATGATGCTGAGTTATATGATCAGTTTCGTATTCTTATTCTTGAAGGTGAAGATAAGATATACCGCGGAGAATATACTTGGCACTCTAAAAATCCTGCTCCAAATACTTGGTTTGAAAGAGATGATCTTAAGCCTGGTGTTTTATATGAAGCGCATGGTTTTGCTACATGGGATTGTATAGAATATCGCTGCGGAATCATTCGTGGGTATACTAAGTCGACGGTTGACTTTAAACATAAACCTATGTGGTTTGCAGAAGATAATATTTTAAAAAATCCATATGCTGAAGAAGGACTAGTAAATTGGACTAGCAGTGGTGTTTCTGTTCAAGAAGGTGGTATACGGAGAAGAGACGAAGAAGCACCTTATAATCATTTTAGACTTGGAAGTACTGCTTATATGAAGCAAACTTTTAAGAAAGAAAATTTTACTGATTCTAAGTGGGCAATCGAAAACCTTCTTGCACGCTTCTTTTTTAAATTTGATACATCGCCAGAGCCTTTAGAAACTCAAGTAAGAGCCTATGCTAAAATTACTTATAAATATCAAGAGTTATTAACAGAAGAGGGAACAGGAACTACTTCAGATCATAAAACAAGAATTACTAATATTGGAGAAACTTCAATAACTTGGGAAATTTTTGATTTGCAGTATGAAGCACACTTATATGATAAGTTTCGTTTTGTGATTGTCAATGAAGATTCAGGCGAGTACTTAGGGTCATGGAATGTATTACCACCAGATCCTCCCGGTGAAGGTGAAGAGCCTGTATATGAAGTTGATCTTACTCATGCAACACTTGAAACTGATACTAGATATACTTGTTATACTTATGGAACATGGAATGGTATAGAGTATTCAGCAGGTAGTGCCACTGGAACAACTGGTGGCGAAGATGAGGGTATGGGTCTTCCAGAAGTTGATAAAGATATTATTATACTACCAATTAATCATTCTTTCTTTAACACTAGAGAAACTGAAGAAGACTGGATTAAACTTGAGCAAGTATGTTATGTAGATAATACTAAAGAATTGATTGAAGCAGAGTTTGAGATCCGCACAGTCGGAATAACTGGATATTTAAGAGTAGATGGTTTTGCTTTGTATGAAGGATTATTTGAAAGTGAAGAAGATGCTTTAAGAAGAGGCGCTCTTAGTCAAACAGGTGTAGGTATAAATGCTCATCTAGCATATGATGAATGGGGAATAAACCCTGATTACATCAAACGGTTCCCCAACAAAGTAGTAGGTTCTGGTTACGAGTGGTATGACCCGGAAACAAAGAAGCCATTATTTTGGGATACAGATGGTATTGTTACGGAAGATGCAAATTGGGAAGGCACTGTTGCATTAGAATTGGCACCGGGACAGACCGCAAAACAGTCCACGCTAGCAGAGATCGGCAGACCGCATGTTCCAGCAGGGGCTGACCCGGAGTGGTGGGATAATGTTCGCACAAGAATATCTTTTAAGCACAAAGGTGCCCGAGTTAAAGCTTGGGTAGAGCGGTACGATACCGGCGAAAAACTTTATATTTACGATAACTCAGAACAAGGCAATGTTAATAAATATGGTCAAGATTCAGGAATCATACGTGAAGGTTATGAGTTGGAATGGGGACCAATACCTAATTGGGCACTATTTACTGAAGTAGATAGAATGAATGAAAAAGTTCCAGATATGAGTTATCTTACTAAAGGATATGCCAGTTTTTATTTTATACCGGAGCAGGGGATAGGCCGTGTTAAGGTTTGCTTTCAGAACGCCGAAGTAGAAGAGGAGTTAAGCGGAGTAAGGCTGCCCTTCTGGGAGGTAGAGGAACCGCCAGAGGAATGGGGAAGCACCGATTTCAGGCCGCTTAAAACTATACAGGGCTACAATGATTATTCCAATTCCAGGGTGTCTAATTGGGTTCCGACAGGGGACGGCAGGTTTATCTGTTCCTGGCCGCAGGACGGGGCTATTGTTCTCGGCTACACATCAAGCGAGGAAAAGTTTTTAAACACAGGTTACCCCGCAGAGGAAACAATAACTATAACTGACTTGGATTTTGGGACACTGGCCGACTGTTCCATGTTCAAGCTGGAGGACGGCAAACTTCTACTCTTCGTCAGGCACCAGATACCAGATCCCGGTGAAGAATACGGTACTATGTCCGAGCGGCGGGATGTAGCAGGTTCCCGCATTGACTGTTATATCTCTTCTTCCGGCAACGGCTACGCAATGGCGGGAGAGGACAAGGTAAGCGACTTTGTGCATCACACTCTGGTCAGGAAGAACCCTCCCGGCTGGTCTGATTCTCAATATCCGTTCCTCGAAGTTAGTTGGGACAAAGGGATGCTCAATGAGCCATTTAGAACAGACAGCGGCGCGCTTTTGCTTTCTACCTGTATGGCTGTTGGCTTCAAGGAGAGGGGGTTGGTATTTCGTAGCACCAACGACGGGGAGACATGGACTCTGACATTTCACTACGGGCTAACCCTGCTAAACGCGGGTTATTTTGGCTTCTGCAAGCCGTTCCAGATCGGTAACGGTGATATATTTGTGATGATGATGCAGGGGTCTGCTAACAAACACATGTATCGATCTACAACTGATGGGCAGGCATTTACTGAGACACTTGGCGAGTGGGGCCAGCGGTTTGGGTATTCGATGACTGATATGCAGGAAACGCCCCGCTTTGCATCTTTTGGCTGTTCTTTCTGGTACGACAAAGAGCAGGACAGGCTGTATATGCACGCGGCGGGAACCTTTACCGGGTGTGGGATTTTTATCTTAGACGAACCGAACAACAACAGAATTATGTCTTTCGCTTATCATAGGTGGAAACATTTCCAAGACGGGGACGAAGAATTAAACGAGCGCAGCAAGTGGGAACAGCGGTTCATGTACACGCACACTAACAGGGGCGTATATTCCCGCCTCTACCGGACACCGAAAGACAGGCTGGCGGTGCAGTGGAGCGATTTAAGCACCAGAACCGTAATCATCGGCTTTGGAGGGCCAGCAGGCAACGCCTGGCTTGACGCTGTTCAAATAGAACCGGACTTCACCTTCAAGCACCCTTCCTTTTACACGAAGGGGCCGAGAAGTTTACCACCTATAGAGGTTATAGGTATGCCCGGCATGGGAGAGCCCGGCACAGACCCAGATACCGGGGAACCGATATTAAAGCCGAACAAACACGCCGAAACGCATTGTATTGATGGTGGGGATCATGTCAGCCCGGAGTGTATCGGGGCTATCTCCAAAGAAGAATTTTTAGCCATGTTGGATAATTGCAGCTACCGGCAGGCTTATTTTAATTCCGACCAATGGGTTGTAGAACATTACATGAACACCGAGCCTGTAATTACTATTTGGAAAGGGCCGATAGGTGAGCACGGGTTTGGGACACAGCCCTTTGGAACGAGTATCTTCGGCGGGGGGATTAACCCTGCTGATTTAGTAGAAGCTACGCATGAGCCGACTATTGAGGTACTGGACAA
>PWVU01000112.1 GCA_003561715.1 Candidatus Kaiserbacteria bacterium
GATTTTTTCAATTTTTCTCCGGAAGAAATTCTTGAAGAATTCGTAAGAAATTCAGGTTTAACTCCTTTGGAGCAGGAAATCAGAAACTTTCTGAAAGCATGGTTGAAAAATGATGAAAGCCTTTTTCAGTTTTCAACCTCCGGTTCAACGGGTAAGCCAAAAGAAATTCAGTTCGAAAAAAGGCAACTAAGCGCTTCAGCAAAGCGCACAATTGATTTTTTTTCAATAGCAGAAGGTCAAACACTGCTGATGTGCCTGCCCGTTCAGTTTGTAGCAGGTAAAATGATGCTGGTAAGAGGCATTTTTGGAAAAAACAGGTTAATCGTAACAGAACCCGCTGCAAACCCGCTTTTGAACATTCCAGACGAACTGAAAATCCATTTCGCTGCATTTGTACCTTATCAGTTCAGTCAGATTTTGAAAAATGACAAGACAAAATCACAGCTTGAAAAAATCCACACAACCATACTCGGTGGCGGGGAAGTCAATCCTGTTTTGACACAGCAGATTGATACATTGAACAACACAGTTTACCATACTTACGGCATGACTGAAACGCTTACACACATCGCCGTTCGCAAATTGTCCCCTGAAAAATCAGGTACTTATCAGGCATTGCCCGGGGTCAGGCTAGAAAAAAACAATCAAAATTGTCTGGTCATCCATGATACACAACTGGGAATTGCCGGGCTGGAAACAAATGATGTGGTTGAGCTTTTTGATGAGCAATATTTTGTCTGGCTCGGGCGGCTGGATCATGTTGTAAACTCAGGAGGCATCAAGCTTTTTCCTGAAAAAATAGAATCAGCTATTTCCAGCATCATTGAAAATGATTTTTTTTTGGCAGGCGTACCCGATGCACAATTAGGCGAGAAACTGATTCTTTTAATTGCAGCTGAAAATAAACAGCAAACTCAGGATTTAGCAAGGCTTAAGCAACAATTAACTGCCGTTTTGAAAGGCTATGAAAAGCCAAAGGAAATTTACTTTTGCGTTGAATTTTTGAAAACGGAAAGTGAAAAAATAAAACGCAAAGAAACGCTTGCATCCGTGTTAAACGAAAACATTCCGTCGAAGAAATACAATCTTTAGATCGGATTATTTTTTCAATCTCGGGTCAATTGCATCTGCCAATCCGTCGCCAATCAGGTTAAAGATGGTCACTGTAATAAAAATGGCAAAACCGGGGAAAATAGCCAGCCACCATGCGTCAGGAACATTTCTTGCATCTGAAAGCAGTGACCCCCAGGTAACAACTTCTGCCGGAACGCCAATTCCAAGGAATGACAAAGTAGATTCAATTAAAATTGCACTGGCTACACCAAAAGCAATCGCAATCAATACCGGTGTCAGTGAATTCGGAATCGCATGTTTGAAAATAATTCTTGCTTCCGAATAGCCCAGCGCCTGAGCCGCTTCAATGTATTCAAGACTTCTTACTCTGAGTAATTCACCCCTGATGAATCGAGCTATTCCTGTCCAACCGGTCAGACCGATAATCACCATAATGATGATAATGCTCGGTTGGGTAAGTGCCACAATCGCCAAAATTAACAGGAGCGTAGGGATTGAATTGAGTACTTCAATAAAACGCATGACAATAATGTCCATTGCGATATTGACTTTATGGCCGAAGTATTTAACCTTTTTTAAAGGCATTGCAATCAGGTTACCTACAGCCATGATCGCGGTAAAAATGAGCACACTAAGCCCAAGGGACCCCAGAAAAGCAAAGAGACCGTCACCAAGAGAGTCAGCCAGTGCGTAGCTTCTAACGCTGAATGCGTAAAAGAATGCAATGACGACAAAAATGAGATTCATGATGATGGAAATCCGCGACATTTTTAGACGACTGTCCCCGAAATATCCCGCAAATGAGCCAAATAAAATACCAAGTAATGCGGCTATGGACATGGAGACCACTCCGACAAGCATCGCAATTCTTGTTGCATGTATCATGCCCGAAAGTACATCCCTCCCCAGTTCATCGGTTCCCAGCCAGTGATGCCATCGTTTTGATTCCACAATCTGATCATCAAAAGGACCCACATAATTACTGTTCAAAAAGTCAATGTTTGTTGGGAGATATGGAATGGGAGGCCAGATAACCCGGTCATAGTCCATATTTTTCCAGTCAGCATTGACAAACTCCTTCGGCCAGGAGGCAACCCCTGCTTTTACAAGATACTCTCTAAATACAGGAAAATATGTCTCGCCCTGATACTTGCAGTAAAGCGGTTTTTCATTAGCCAGAAAGTCAGCAATCAGTGCAATGAAAAGAATAAAATACAAAAACCTGAGCGACCAGACCGCCGGGCGATTCTTTTTGAACTGCCTGCGCACAATTGCCCAGTAGCTCTGATCAGCCTGTTTAGGCTTTTGCTCCACAACTTTTTGCGTTTCTGGATTTTCAGTCTGTTCCATGAATAATCTTTAAGCTTTCTTCGTAAATGATATTCGGGGATCAACAACAGCATAGAGGATATCTGCCACGAGATTTCCGACCATTGTCAATATTGCCGAAAACATCAGCACCGTGAATACAATTGGATAGTTTCGGCTTAATACAGCCATGAAACTTAATTGCCCCATTCCGGGAATACTGAAAATTGTTTCAATCACAACTGAACCGCCAATCGCCAAAGGGAAAATCGAGGCAAACATCGTAATAATCGGTATCAGTGAATTTCTTACTGCATGCTTCCAGATGATTTTTTTGTCATTCAGACCTTTTGCTTTAGCAGTCCTGATATAGTCCTGCCGTATTACACTGAGCATGCCACCCCGCATTTGCCGGCTGATAAATGCAAAAGAGCCGTAAGTTAAACAAAAGACCGGCAGAATCAAGTGGTAGGCAGTGTCTCTTAATCTTGCCAATGCGGGTGCATCTTCAGGTAAACTGGAAAGACCGTGCGTTGGAAATAGGTTTGTCCAGGTTCCGTAATCATTCGTTGTGAAAAAGATAATCAAAAGCGTGGCAATCCAGAACGACGGTAATGAGTAGAGAATAAACAAAACGACCGTTGAGGACCTGTCAAATAAGGTGTCTTTTTTAACCGC
>PWVU01000025.1 GCA_003561715.1 Candidatus Kaiserbacteria bacterium
AACCTTTTCGTGAAGAAAATTCATTATAGTCAATAAGTACAGCACTGCTGTTCCTGGCATGAATAGCCCGGGCTGTGATGTTGTTAAAATGTGATCGTGTTACTCGGGTGTTCTGCGCTCCCTCAAAATCAATACCACCACCATT
The DNA here is from genome assembly GCA_003561715.1 of Candidatus Kaiserbacteria bacterium. GTDB lineage: Bacteria > Patescibacteriota > Minisyncoccia > Phycocordibacterales > UBA12088 > CSSED11-315. The sequence goes on from PWVU01000025.1 coordinate 146, forward strand.
GAAGTGAATGCCCTGCAGGATGTTGTATGATGCGCCGATGCGCATACGAGAGGTGATCTGCGCCCCAAGAGGATTTGCTGAACGAATGACGATAGGATTTTGTGAGGTACCGTTTCGACTTACCGAAAAAGATCCCGAGTAGGTGCCGTTTCCAAGAACGATGTGGTCTCCTGGCTGAGCGCTTGAGAGTGCCGAGGAGAGTTGAGAGGCATTGGAGACGTTAATTGTGCGCAGCGGTGTTCCCAGCGGAGGAATGACCACGGAGCCGGCGGTGCTTGGAGAAGCGGCACCTCCCGTTTGTCCTCCGGTGGAAGGAGCGGGTGATGCCGCGCCGGTCGATGCGCCGCCTGCATAGGCAGCTTCACCACCCTCCATTGCGCGCGTGTTGACAAACATCTGCACTTGCCACCGATTTTGAAGGCAACGATCATTGGTACAACCGCACCGCCATACCCCTTCCACTCGCTCACACACAAAGGCAACGTGGTACAGCAGTGGCACATACATAGAGATCACACCTTCTGCTTCACCGACAAACCACACACCACGCGCTTCTTCACCCCGAAGCGGCACGGGAATCCACTCGGTACCATTCCAAAAATAGGATACATTGAATACGAGTGTATCAGGGCTTCCGTTTCCTACGGCCACATCTATACCACGTTCAAACATCCCGGTCTCAGGATTTCTTCGTACAAAACATTCACCTGTTATCAAGGTGGTGTTGCTAAAGAACGAAAACGCCGCGCCGTACCCCGGTGGTACCACTCGCACAGATGGGGAATACTGATGACACTGGAATGCAGTTGGGGTGGTGAGTGTGGGGGATTGGGCGTGGGCGGTGGGGGTGGATTGGGGAACATATCCAATAATACCACTATACATCGCGATTAAAAAGACCGACCCGATAGCAAGCGAAGTCGTTGCTAGTAAAAAAAATGTTGCCGGATACATACTACCGAGCCATCGAACACTATTGGAAAGTCTATACCACATAGTTTACGCGTTACCAGTATAGCAATCATCGGCAGATGACTATAGTCGGCTATACACATTCTTTTGAATACGCACAGGTCCGCGCGAATACTTCTTCTCAACACAGCTTTGACAACGACAGCCATGTGGCTCGATATGCTCTTCGACATACTCTTCTCCATAGTCATATGCAATTTCTTCACCTGGTTGTATGGTTCTGATCGCATAGATAAATACACGCACGCCCACAACACGCGACTCAGCATTGGGTTTGCAGGAGTGGTTTATGTAGCGCGCAATATTTTCACGCCCCTTACCGTCAATGGTCCATTTTGAGTTGATCTCAAACAAATACTTGCCTCCACGACGATCTGCTTCGTCGTTGGTAATACGCTCCCCAGTATATTCGACAATGCGCTCACCACGTCGAATAGTAACAGTGGCGAAAAGACCAAGTCCCGCACGCGCACGAGCAACACGGTAGCATGGAGTAGTATCATCCGGAGAATTTGATTTGAACGATCTAGGCATGAGGCATGCATTCACCCTCTTGGTGTGAAATAGGTCAGTAGTCAAAATCTGCAAACGGCGGTTGGATCAAACGCCCGCGCTGGGGGAGCGAATCGATCTGCCTGATCTCATCTTCGGTCAACATAAGTGAGAGCGAGGCGATATACTCATCCACCCCGGGAAACATACTTGCGCACTGCGCAACGATCACATTTTTGGCACGCGCCCACGCAAGTACGATCTGAGCCGGTGTTGCATTATATCCAGACGCAATGTCAACAATGAGCGGAGTGATCAGATCTTTTCCTTCACCAAACAACGAAAGCGCCATGGGAGCAATGCCGTGCGAATGACAGTAGATCTGCATCTCCTGTTGTGTAAAGGTTGGATGTAATTCAAATTGGTGCACTGCGATACCGACACCGGTTATGCGCGCTTCTTCCAAATGACGTTGCGTAAAATTACATACACCGACCGCTTTGATCTTCCCCTCGGAAACGAGTGCTTGCATTTCCCCCAACGTATCGCCTATCGGCACTGTACGGTTCGGCCAATGGACCATGTACAGATCGAGATAGTCTACACCCAACTTAGTAAGAGTACCCTCGCATGAGTGACGCAATTGTTTTGAGGTGAGATTATTCCACCACACCTTTGAAGAGAGAAACAACTCCTTGCGAGGCACGCCTGTTTCTCCCATCGCCTTATGTATTGCTTCCATATCACTGTCGTGATCAGATAACTCAAGATGACGAAATCCCACTTCCAGGGCGTGTATGGTCATATCAAACCCACGCTGGCGCTCCAGCCCCTGCGTATCAAAACCCAAGACAGGAATCGCCGTTGTCTCGTTAAGCGGAATGGTGGGTATCGGTGTGGGTTGCATTCGGACCATACTACCATGCAAAGTGTGGTCGAAGCGAATGTATGGCAATGCGGAATTCTGAGTAGAGTCCGAAGTCAGGAATGTACTTATGAGTTTCGAATGTTGTGTCTCAATCGATTTCTGTTGCTTTCAGTTTCTCATCTCAGCATTCTTCATTGTGGGTTTTACATCTCAGATTCAGAATTCCGGACCATACATCTCATTGTTAGTTATCCCCAGCTTATACCCCTCACTGTGCCCTTTTTGAGGTAAAATACCGCACTAACACGTTTGACAAGTAGTGCGCGGAAGATAATAATAGACGAAGGTGATATTCCACAGGAAGGGGGATGTGCATCTATCTACAAAAGGGGTTCAATCGCGCTTGCTTCTATCTTTCTTTAAGAGGGCAACCGTGATCCTTTCAACAAAACATATTGTCACACTTTTTTCTTCCGAACGAATTCACCTCACAATGCCCGGGCGTACGCTTGGGCATTGTGCGTTGTGGCGTACAGCACACAACGACACCGATATGCAAACCTATTGATTAGGCGGCAAGTCGGACTTGCCGCCTACGTCACACGTACCGATCACAAGCACCCGTTACCGTATGGATGCATCGCTGGTATGCTCTCCAACCGCAGTGCGCACAAGTGAAAGCAGGCACCCATGTGCGCTAAGTACAGATCCCAATTCATGCGCCAGTGCACGAATATACGTTCCTGAGGAAACAGTGAATCGAATAGTAAGCACTGGGAATGATTCTTGATACCGTGGACCGAGAGTACGTTGCCAATCGGCGCGTATCTCTTCCTGGCGAAAGTCGCCCTCAACACACTGAACAGACCCCTCAATACGCGCGAGCAGTTTTGGCGCGGAGATATGTGAGATGCGCTCAAGTATTGCACTGTACACTTCGATCTCATGAGTTGGTATCTCGATGTGATCGATCTTTCCTTCTCGCGCCCATTGAAAAAGGGGCTTACCCGCAACGGGCTTTGAAGAATATGGGGGATATGCTTGGGTGCGTTTCCCGACAAGACCCGCAACTGCACCCATGATCTGAGGCGCGTGAATCATGCGAAGCGACTTCGCATCCGCCTCGTGAGTGATACGTCCTAAGATATCATACGTATCGGTCGAGAAGCCGATAAGCACCCCGGCAACATACTCTTTCGGAAATGCGAGCATGTCATCACGGACCTCTTGCGGGATCGATCCGGGCGCGAGCAAAAGCACGCCTTCCGCAAGAGGATCAAGACGTCCAAGGTAAGTCATGGGAGTGTCAGCGTATGCTGGATGTGACTCCTTAAAACGCGCAAGGCACGCCAGCGGTGTCTCGCCCGCTCTTTTATACATATTGATACAGGCATTGGTCTCGCACATACACATTGATCATCGAAAGCACTGCAAGCGTAGCACGAAAACGAACAGGATGCTTTACGCGCCTGCGTTAACTGACGCCGTAGCACACAGCGATCTACTATAGGTTAAACACAATATAATTGTAAAATGTCAAAAAAGAGTTCCTGGCCTTTGTTTGCGCGGGGGTGGGAATGGGTTTTGTTACGGCGCGCTTGTCTGCTACACTGGAGCACACTATGATTAAAAAAACCACCCCCCTTTCGACCGCGCCGTACAAAGGCGTACGCGACTTCTATCCGCGCGACATGGCGATATTCAACCATATCACCGATACCATGCGCAGTGTCGCTGAGCAATTCGGTTTCGAAGAGTACCAGACCTCCCTCCTTGAGCCAACCGAGCTCTATCTCAACAAAACCAGCGCCGAAATAGTAAATGAGCAAACGTACACGTTCACCGACCGCGGGGATCGCTCAGTTACTCTGCGTCCCGAAATGACCCCCTCGGTCACGCGCCTTGTTGCCGGACGTCGACGCGAGCTGCCCCTCCCGCTCAAGTGGTATTCCATCCCCAACTGCTTCCGCTACGAGCGTCCCCAAAAAGGACGTGTGCGTGAGCATTGGCAACTCAACTGCGACATATTCGGCGACACCGGCGTCCGTGGTGAGATCGAGATCATACTACTTGCGCACGAGATCATGAAAGCGTTCGGTGCACGTGACGAGATGTTCACGATCAAACTTAACAACCGCACCATCTTGACTGACACCCTTACACGCGTTGCCAGTGACGGGGGGTATGAGCTCGATGAAAACCAAACACGTGCTATCTTGCGTATTATGGATCGCAAGGAAAAACTGTCACCTGAGGAATATGCAAACGCTATGCAAGAGGCGGTCGGTGCTGAAATTGGACGCACCCTTATCGATGCGCATACACCGGAACGAGTCGGAGCAATCATGGCAGAATTACCGTCGCTTCAAGCATTTGTCGCTCTGCAAGAAGAGCTACACCGGCTTGGTATCACAAACATTGAGCACAGCACCGAGCTGGTGCGCGGGTTCGACTATTACACCGGCTTGGTGTTTGAGGTATTCGATACTTCGGGCGAAAATACTCGCTCTCTCTTTGGTGGAGGGCGCTATGACAATCTCATGGAACTCTTCGGACAAGAGCCGATTCCCGCCGTTGGGTTTGGTATGGGCGACACGGCACTGCGCGACTTCCTGGAGACGCACAAGCTTTTGCCTTCCTATCAGTCACGCACAACGCTCTATATCGCAACGATCGGCGAAACCTTTGCCGGCGCCGAATATGTAGCTCAGCAACTGCGTGCGCAAGACGTGTCGGTCTCGGTCAACCTCGGCACCAAAAAACTCGGCGAGCAAATTAAACAAGCCGAATCGCTCGGTATCGAATTCCTTATTGCCGTGGGTGAAGATGAGCTCCGCTCCGGTACGTTCACGCTCAAACACCTTCCCTCTCGAAGTGAGCGCACCGTCACGCTGGACGACCTCGCCGAGGCACTCTTTTCTTTCGAAGAACACGCGTAGCGTGTGGATGCGATCGCCAGATCGCATCATCAGAAACTAAAAACAAGCAACTAGAAACTACATTATGCGTTACTTAGTCTTCGACATCGAAACCAGCAACGTATTCTCGGACATTGGCAGGAGTGACCCGTCTGCGCTCGATCTCTCCGTTATTGCCGTATATGACTCTGCGAGCAATACCTACACAAGCTATTTTCAGAACGAACTCAACAAACTCTGGCCACTGATCGAGCACACTGACGTGCTAATCGGTTGGAACTCCGACCATTTCGACATCCCCCTACTCAACAAATACTATCCCGGCGACCTGTCTCGTATTCCCTCACTCGACCTCATGGAAGAGGTGCGCAAGGCATTCGGTCGCCGCTTAAAGCTCGACAGCGTCGCACAAGCGACCCTCAACGTAGGCAAAAGCGGTCACGGTCTTCAGGCGATCCAGTGGTGGCAACAGGGTGAGTATGAAAAAGTACGCGAGTACTGTATCCAAGACGTGAAAGTAACCAAAAAACTCTTCGACTACGCTCTCAAGCACGGGTACGTAAAATTTGAAGAACTGGGCAAAAAGCGCAAGATCCCGCTCGACACCAGAGCGTGGGACACCCACCGTTCGGAAGGTATTACACACACACTTCCCTTCTAATACCCTTTTCGGGCAAGAATTTTCGCAAACTCCGCACCCACCAATACAGACATAACCGCATAGTAACTCCAAAGCATAAGAGCAACCAGTGAGCTTGCCACCCCATACGCCGCGACTGCAACATCCGACAGCACGAGTGCGAACAGTTCGTTGAGTAATGTGATCAGCGCCGCCGCGATAAGCGCTCCCGCAAGTCGTGACTGAAGTGTGGTATATGCTTCACCTACAAGGCGATATATCACACTTAATGAGAGCCACAGCGCCACCAATGCAAATGACGATCCGAACAGACCGATGAATGGACCACCAACCGCAGTGACGATACCACCTTGCGCAACTATGATACCCGCAATCGACTTGAATAAGATGAGCAAGACCACTAGCATCAAGAGTACGATCAATATCGCCATCGAACCGAGATAGCGAAGAATACCCCGTAAGGTGGGAGATTCTCTTTCACGCTCCTCTCCCACCAGAATCACATGGAATGCGGAGCGAAAATGGTAAATCGCACGCGCAGCCGCAAACAACAGTACCACGATACTCACTACCGATGCCGTGACCGCACCTCGCAGTTCTTGTATGGTAAGGAGTAATCCCTCAATAAAATCTCCTACCGTCTCGTCAAGTACCCCGGCAGTCAATTGAGTGATTGACCGAATCAGTACCTGATCGCTTACGAATAGACCACCGATCATAACCAACAAAAACAACAGGGGTACCAGTGCGAGTACGATATGGAATGCAAGTGCCGCGGAACGTTCTTCCACTTCATTACGTGAGTACGCGCTCCCAACCGCACCAATCACATTGATTGTGCGACGCACAGGCGTGGGAAGTTTGTGATACCCTCGTTTAAATCGAAATATGTTATTGCCCATATGCAGAATCAGACCTTAAAGCGCTCATCAATCACACCCTTCTTGGTATCGAATACTTCTGACTGGAATATCGGACGGAATGAGCCATCTTGGAGCTGTTCTTTGATAATAACGAAGTACTCATTTGGCTGTATCAAGCAGTAGTAGCGACCGGCTTCGTCTGTGGGTACTTTTTTAACGGGACGGTCCGGTTGTTCCGGTAGATATACTTCAACCGAAGCGTAAGCAATCGGCGCACCGGTTGCACTATCGATCACACGACCTTTGGTCTGCGGTTTCATATAGATCTTGCGCAGGAGCATAATGATGACATAGATGACCACTACCCCTATATTGATAGGAGTCGGCGAAAGATAGAGTACTGTTAATGCAAGCACAAAACCCACATAAAACAGTGCTTGCGTTACAATATGGAGCACCAACCCGAAGCGTGAATAGTACTTCATAACGCCAAGTCGACGCTTCTCAAACTCATTCCAGTCAAAGGTGGTTGGGTCCATCGGAATATCGTGCGCAATAAGCGTGGACTCATCATCGGTAATGGTAAGCGAATCCCCGAAATACAAGTGGTTGTATATGATGTCTTCTTTCGATCCGGCAACGCGTTTTGATGGGAACACATAATTTGTTTTTGCCGCCTTAAGGGTATATTCTCCCGGCTCCGGTGAAAAGCCATAACGCCCATCGAGGTCGGTGATTGCCGAAGCAATCGACTCTCCGGTCTTGCGATCCAACAACTCAACATACGCCGGATCGAGCGGCTGTTTGGTCACACTGTCATACACCGTACCCCACGGACGACGCCGCTTGCGGATACCAAGCCACGAGAAGAGCCACGAGACAAATTGCCCGAAATCGCGCACTCGCATCAATAGCGCATACCAAAACGAGGTGCCTGATGCGGCAGAGATCAGACCGAGTTCTACCGCGGGAATAAAGAGCCCGGTAACAGCAGTACCAACCACGATCACGCGACTGGTGTCGGGATTTTCCGATACGCGTTCGACCGTCCGTGCCGCTTGTTCACGCGCACCCGTGGTTACTCGAGAGGTGACCTCGCGAGCCTCTCGCCTGAGTACCGGGAGCACGTCACGAGGTATAATTGGACGTCGTTCCTCGACCGAGGCGGGTGGCGCAGAGGGTTCAGGTGGATCAGCCTCGACGGGTATCTCATCTTCGGGAGGAGCACTCGGATCTGAAGGATCTGACGGCAGACCCGGACCACTTGGACCGCCAGACGCAGGTCCTGGAGCATCCGGACCAGTTGGATCCGCAGGACCCGGAGATGGGTCGGGTGGATCAACCGGGTCAGGTTCGTCCGGTGGATCGGAAGGATCAATGGGGTCGGGAGGTGTGGGATCTGCAGGAACTGTTGCGGGTGCCGGTGCGGAGAGGGCTGATGCATTACCCGCATTGTCGACCGCACCAACGCGATAGGTGTACGTGGAGCCAGGCGTAACAGCACTGTCCACATACGTCAGGCCTGAGGTTGTCGCTATTAATACATCATTGCGAAAGATGCGATAGTATCCTACGCCACTTTGCGTGTCAGTCGAAGCATTCCACGAGACCTCTATGGCGGGTCCGGGAACCGCATTTGCGGTGACATTCTGTGGAACGGTAGGCGGGGTCGTATCGGGTACAGGAATGGATGCGATCACTTCATTGGACTGTGCGGATTCATTTCCCGCTCCATCGACCGCGGACACCCTATAGGTGTAGGTAGTACCTTCTACCACCGCCGGGTCCACAAGTGTCGTTGTGGTCGTAGTCGCGTAGAGTGTGGTATTTCGATATATTCGATAGAATGCGACGCCCGACTGACTGTCCGAGGATGCGTGCCACGTAAGCGTTACCGAGGGCGCCGCGGCATTGATGCTTGCAGTAAGATTTTGCGGCACCGTAGGCGGGGTCGTATCGAGCGGTTCGCCGGTCGGAATCACCGCAGTCACCTGATTTGATTGAGCTGACTGATTACCCGCATTGTCAACAGCCGATACTCGGTATGTGTAGGTGGTGCCTGTCGCCACGTTGAAATCAACGTATTCGGTAATGGTCGACGTATTGATAAACGTACCATTGCGATATATCCGATAGTGTGAGATACCCGATTGATCGTCGGTCGAAGGACTCCAGGAAAGAGTGACCGAAGGAGGTCCAAGCGCGACCGATGCGGCAAGGTCTTGTGGTATGGACGGCGGAGTCGGATCTCCCCCGCCACTTGGCGCGCTAACATTTGCAGTTGTAGGAGCGGATTGCGCAGACTCATTACTGGCATTATCAACCGCGGAAATACGGTAGACATACGAGTTCCCCACAGCAACCCCAAGATCGGAAAAAGAAGTCGCCGTGGTCGACGCGTAGAGTATAGTATCGCGATAGATATTGTAGTAGGCGACACCGCTCTCTGCATCAGTCGAGGCACTCCAGGTGATATCGACCTGCGGTACGCTAGCTATGACCGTATGCGAGACATTCTGCGGCACTGTAGGAGGGGTCGTATCCGCAAGAATTTCCATCCCGATGGTGAATTGTGCAGATTGTGCCTGCGTCTCTGACAATGGAGCAAGTACCAGTGTACACACAAAAAGCAACGCGATAGGGTAGCGCATAGTAACATCATTGTACCGCTCTTTCGGAGCTGTAGATACCGCAATACCGTGGACAAACCCGCTCCGCGGTATAAGATTTTGGTGACAGCAGAGGCGTATCAGCGTGAGCAAGAGGGAACATATTCGCAACAACCGATTCCTCATGCAACTCCGCAATACGTATGGCCATTTTTGCTACAGCACGTACGGCCGGACATGCTGTAACAAGATCACATTCATGCTGAGAAAATGAGGTGACATCGAGGCGATACCAGGTATTACGAAAGTGTGAAGAGTACCACGACCGCAACGATCACAAGATATACCGCAAATGGTATGAGCGAGTAGTGCTTGAGGTATTTGATGAAGTAGTGGATGCAGAGAAGTCCGACTACAAACGAAACGACGGAGCCGAGCGCAAGTGCAAGCAGATTTGAAGCGGCAACGCCGGAAAAGCCGATTGAAAGCGTTTTGAGTATCCCCACCCCGGCGACAATCGGGAGCGAAAGCATGAACGAAAAACGTGCCGCCTCTACACGAGACAACCCCGCAAGCAACCCACCGGCAATGGTCGCGCCCGAGCGCGACATTCCCGGCACAAGTGCGCACGCCTGAAACAGACCGATGATATATCCGCGTCGTACCGAAAGCGAATGTGTTGATGCTCCGCGCATCAGTATCTCAGCGCCAATAAACAGTGCCGCGCTTGCCAGCATGATCACCGCAACCGCCTGCGCCGAATACAACGCACTTTCGATGATGTCTTCGAACAAGAAGCCGAGTACCACAACTGGAATGGTGCCGACACACAACCCCAGCCACAGTATGCGATCGGACACCGAAACGCGACTTCGATCAACGACGAACGCGTAGGTGGTGATACATAGTCGTTTCCATTCCTCCCGAAAATAGACGACAACCGCAAGCGCGGTTGCAAAATGAAGCGCAGCATCATACGCCAGCGCATGCTCAAATGTAAGCCCGAATACCTCACGCGCAAGCACCAAATGCCCGGTTGATGATATAGGCAGAAATTCCGTAAGACCTTGCACCAATCCCAGTAGTAATGCGGTGGGTATATCCATACGGTAACCAATACGCTGCGAGACGCATTGACGCGCCTCAAAAACTCTATGCTATACTAACGTGATCGCGTAAGACTCACAACTATTCCGTATGCACCAACAACCCTCTCGACACACAGACCACGCACCACGTAAGCGCCGCACGCGACCAAATCCATATCTCGTCCCCGGCTCGATCCTTGTTGCCGGTATGATGGTCGCGGGCGCGTTCTTTTTGACCCGCAGTGGTGAAGCACCCACGCCAACACCCCAACCTCAAGCGCAGTCAGGTGAGCCGAATATTCGCCCGGTTTCATCGAACGATTGGGTACGTGGCAATCCGAATGCACCGATCGTAGTTGTTGAATACTCGGATTTCGAGTGCCCCTTTTGCGGCGTTTTCCACGAGACGATGAATCGCATTATGGAAACCTATGGACGCAATGGGCACGTTGCGTGGGTCTTCCGCCACTTCCCTATTGAGCAACTGCACCCGCAAGCATGGTCGATTGCCATTGCCGCCGAGTGTGTAGGAGATATAGGTGGCAATGATCCCTTTTGGCAGTTTGCCGACCTCATTTTTGAGAATACCAAAGGAGGCGACAGTCTCAATATGTCTCTCTTGCCGCAATACGCAACACAAGTCGGTATCAATCGTGAAGCTTTCAATGCGTGTCGCGAGAGTGAGCGCACGCGCCCCGCCGTACAAACCGACCACGACGAGGCTCGGGATGGCGCTCGAGGCACCGGCACGCCACACAATGTCATTATCGCAGGCGGTCAAAGCGCGGCGCTCCCCGGTGCGCTTCCGTACGATCAGCTCACCATCATCTTCGATTCAATACTTGACCAACTGGGCGTTTCAAGAGAACAGGCACCACTTCCACCAAGCGAACCCGCAGTCCCAATTGAAAACATCGGCGAAGATATTGAGGATGCGCCCGAAGATCAGGAGGAATGAGTCGCGCGAATACGATCGACCAGTGCACGATAGGGATTCTTTAGACCCGGCTCTTGATCCCAGAAGGCAAACGTATAGATCTCTTCAGCGACACGCGCAAGTTCGCGTCTCAGATCTGCAACTTCTTCGTCAGCAATATACAATACTTCAGGCGGACGTATTGCACCCTTGGCGTCGGGCTCTACAAAATCGATTGCGCCCGAAGCAAGGTTGCCAAGCACCGGGTTACTCTCTTGGTCGGCAAGAAGCAGTGCATAAAATACCAACTGACGTTTGTAATCTCCCGCGCCGTCAGCTTTGGTCTTCCCCTCAATATGATTGCGCGACTTGGGTTTGCCGGTCTTGTAGTCGACCACCTCAACCGAGCCGTCGGGCAACAACGTCACCCGATCGAGAATGCCGCGTGTCGGCGCACGGAGTCCTTCGCCAAACGTAATATGTGTGGTGAGTTTATACTCGGTGGCATATGGTGCGGCAAATGCGGTTTCCCGTGCGGCATAATACGCACGTAATGAGACTTCTCCTTTTTCCAACACCTCCCGATATTCCACATCGGAAAACGGCATACGCGAAAGATGGTACGTAAACCGTGTCAAGAGATACGCGAGGTCGGCATGCACTTCTTCGCGCAAACGTTCAAAGAAATCTCTGAGCGCACCGTGTATCGCGTCGCCATACAACATGAATTTATTCGGCGCCTTCGGCAGACGCAGAAGATTGGAAAAGACATACTCCCACGGATCTTTGAGGTAGTTATTGAACGCGGTTGCGGAAAGACCCTGCTCGAGAAAAAGTGATTGCAGATACGCTCGGTCAATGATCGGTGCTTCGTGCGCCACACGCGCGGCAAGCAACTGCTCGGGCGTGCACGCCTGCTCAAACGCATCTGTTGCAACATGCTCACGATACCGCTCGTCAATCTCTTCAATGAATTGCGATGGGAGCTGTTGACGGCCGGCGCTATTCTGTCGTGCGTAGGTGATTGTTACCCCATGGCGAGCACGAGTAAGTGCCACATAGAACAAACGACGCTCATCTGCCAGCGCCTCTTCTTCGTCAGTCGCCGTGGGGAGAATGGTGAACGTGGTGCGCCTTGCTTTCGCACCCCATGCAGCATCATGTCCATGCATAACGAACACATGATCGAATTCAAGGCCCTTTGATTTGTGAGCCGTCATAAGACGCACGCGTGAGGTAGACACCATCGAACGCCCGGCTTGTATGGAAAGAGTGTAGTGTGCAAGCAGGCGGAGATGCTCGATCAAGTCCATAAGGCGGTATTCGCGATGCACCTCAACGAGCGCTTCGGTGGTACGCACAAAAGCGCGCACCAATTCCAACTTCTCACGACCGTCGGGCAGATCAAGCACGTACGACACAAAACCCGACTCATGCATGATCTCATCGAGCACCACCAAGAGGCTGTGATTTTTAGCACGCATCGCCCACCGAGCGATACTATCCGAGAGCGTGAGATAGTGTTCCACATCACTCACCTCGGAGCGCTCCAGCAATGTACGCGAGGCGATCAGTTCGTGAAAGGTGGTACGCTCTTTGTACCGCGTACGCGCAAGCTTGTACAGATCGAGCGGCGTACAGCCAAGACACGCAACATACAGCGCACGCGCCAATGCTTCATCGTTACCAAATCGTGCAACCGCTTCAAGCAAGGTACAAAGACCTTGTATCGTATCATCTGCAAGAGCGTTTTGGTCCGATTCTATACCATACGGTATTCCCACCCGTTCAAGCGCGGGTGTTAACGCATCGACATGGCTGTTTGCGCGATACAACACCGCAATTTCCTGTGCCGGCACCCCTTCATCAAGCAAGGTACGGATTGCGCGTGCAATATACGCATACTCATACGACGGCTCCGAGCACTCCGCAACGACCACGTTCGCCTCAGCGCCTTCGAGGTTGGCAATAAGCGGCTCCTTGCGCTCATGCGCCGAAAGGGTTCCTTTTTCGATCAAACTGTGCGACGAGTCGAGTATACCTTGGCGCGAGCGGTAATTTTCAGCAAGCTGTATCAGAAGGGCTTCGGGATACCGTGCTTTGAAGTACAGAAAATTTTCAAGCGAAGCACCTTGAAAGCGGTAGATCGCTTGCTTGGCATCTCCTACCAAAAAAAGATTGGGGTTCTCGTGAAAGCTCGCCAACAGTTCCAGTAATCTGTTCTGGGAATTATTCGCGTCCTGGTGCTCATCGGCAAGCAGGTACAAGTACTCTTCCTGTACGGTCAGCAAGAACTCCTCGTTGGTCGAAAGCGCGCGTACTGTCTCGACGATCATATCTTCATAGTCATAGAGCGCACGTTCGCGAAGCAGTGCTTCGTACCGCTCATAGACCAGTACTAATTCCTCATTCTTCTCAAGCTGCTTCTGAAGCGTTGCGTACTTCCCTTTCATCTTGCCTTTATGTGCACCTTTTTCATGATAGAGATCATCGGTCACATCGAACACTTCCCGCTCACGCGCATTGCGAGCGCGCGCATCATCGGGGGTAACCCCCTCTCGCTTGAGCTCCCCTATCGCGCTTGCAATTGCTTTGACATAGTGACGCGGATCACCATACGGACGCAGGTGCTTGGGTGTAAGCTCGTCGAGACAGGTTTCGATCAAACGAAACGTATCAACCTCGGTAATAGGCGAGCTCCCAATGATACGCGGGTAGGCATCCGGGTAGCGACGAATAAGATCATTACAAAACCCATGGAACGTGAATATAGCGACTGCGTATCCCGCGGGACCGATAAGCTCGACCAATCGCTTGCGCATCGCGTACACGCCCGCCTCGGTGAACGTGAGTGCAAGGATCGCCGAGGGTGGGGTATCGGTCTGTTTGAGAATATTAGCTATACGTAGGGTCAGAATCTGCGTTTTGCCGGTGCCGGGACCCGCAATTACCATTACCGGTCCTTCAATGGCGTCAACCGCTTGCTTTTGGGCGGCATTGAGCGCGCGATAGCTTGCGGAAAAAGCAGTCATGCACAAAAGTATACCACGCTCCTTAAAAACGGGAGGAAGTCGTTCCCGAGGCGCGTATGACTTTTGATACCCATCTACTATCGCGTATTCACCTACGCCTTCGCTTCCTCCGCTTTCTGCTTATTGATCAGCCAGGTAAGTATGGGCGGCGTGAGCAAGGTCGTCATGATGACCATAATGATAATGACCGAAAAGACACTGCCGGTCACCACACCCAATCCGGCACCGATCGTTGCGAAGATCAAGCCAACTTCGCCACGTGGTGACATACCAATACCCACGATCCACTTATTGACCCCCTTCCCCGCAACAATACCGGCAATCATTTTGCCGAAAAATGCAAGTACGGTAATGCCGAGCGCGGTCAAAAGAATCGCGGGATCAGCAAGTGTCGAGAGGTCGACCATCATGCCGGTCACGACAAAGAAGATCGGCACCACAAAGTGTGCGATCGGCTCAAGCAGATCTTCGACATGGTGCGCCGCGCGATGGTTGAGAATGCCACCAATACGACTACGCGTACGCTCATTGGCATGCAAGTCTGCCAATGCTTCATCGATCTCTTCAACTACCTCGGGCTTTCTGAAATAGCGGAAGCACACACTATCAAGCACCAGTCCGGCCGCAAACGCGCCGACAATAGGCGCCAATCCCATTTCGGAGGCAATGAAAGCGAAGATAAGACCGAAGGAGAACGCGAGCGCGAATTTCATACCCACGCCGGTGTGGATCTTAGAGAACCACAAACCGATCTTAGGAGCGAACAGGTGCCCCAAAATGAGAGCGCCTGCCAAAAACGCTACCGATTTGAAAACGATCCATCCAACCGTACCCGCGGTGATCACCCCGATCGTCACCAATGCCGATATGACCGCCAACACAATAAGCCCGAGTATGTCATCGATCACCGCCGCACCCAGTACGATCTGCGACTCCTTACTCTGCAACTTACCCAAATCCTTAAAGACGCGCGCAGTAATACCCACTGACGTTGCGGTCAATGCCGCGCCCAAAAAGAGATAGGTGTTAAATGTCTGATCGGGAAGTAACCATGGTCCCACTACCCATGCACCCAGCACGAATGGCACGACCGCGCCCAGTATAGCGACCATAATGGCGGGAACCCCAACCTTTTTCATAGTGCTTAGGTTTGATTCCAAGCCAATTTGGAACAACAAGACCACAACGCCCAATTCAGCCAAGAAGAGAATAATGGGGTCGAGCGCAATGGGCTCAAATATCGTGATGCCGACAAGCGCAAGATTGCCCAATAACACGCCGACCAACAACTCGCCCAACACCGACGGTTGTCCCCAGCGCTCAATGAGGCTCGATAACTTTGCCGCAAGGAGGATGACCGCGATCCAGAGAAACGTAAGAGCATACGCACCGTGATCACCCCCCGCCGCATCCGCCATGAACAAGCTCGGCATCATGAACACCACACCGGCAAGGGCGGGGACGAAGAACATCGGTCGGAATAAAAAAGACTGCTTCATACAACAGGTGACGCAACGCGCCTACTATACATGGATATGGATTTAGTAAGTCAAACGACGTCTTTCGACTTGGCGCGTTTGCCGCCACTCCGATGCGCGGTACACCGACGCATGAGTGGTGGGTTGTTTCCCGAAGATACATCGCGAGCATCTTCAGAGGTGAGGAAATGCCTATACAGCCCTGCAAGACATCTATCGTAACGTACAAAAGCAGGAATTGAACCCGCTTTCTCCCCGTCAAACGTACGACACAACGCAGTGGAGTGTACTCCTCTTGCGCGCACTTTTCAAGGGGGATGTGCACACATGGAAGTGCGGAGCAAAAACTTGACACATACTTCTTTATATGCACTAATGCATCCATGCGACAGCAATACCGACAACCGCGTATGGCGTGGACAAAGCGAGGAATCGCCTGCGTTTTTGACGTGGCGAACTATTCACTTACATATTTCGCGTTTATGTCCCGCCGCAAACGGTACGATCGGTAACCTCTCCTCCCCACTCCTTCGTGCACTCTCGGCTGGACAGAAGCCGAGTTTTTTGTTCAGCGTGTTCTCTTACACAAGGAGTAGATCATGCAGTGCTTCATGCAAAACGATCATGTAGGCTTGCGTCTTCTCACCGAGGACGACGCGCCACAACTGGTTGCGTGGATGAACGACCCGCAGGTGACCCAATTTCTCTTGCGCTGGCGTCCCATAACACTCGTACAAGAGCTGGAGTGGATTCGCGGACTGTATCAGCGAGACACCGACCATGTCTTTGGTATTGTGACACCTGAAGACACCCTGATCGGTACCATGGGGCTACACGGCATTCGGTGGATCGACAGTACCGCAACAACCGGCGCATGCATTGGCAATACGCGGTTCTGAGGCAAAAGTTTTGGCAGTCACGCCAAAATGCTTTTGCTTAACTGGGCATTCAATACGCTCAATCTGAGACAGATCGAGTCTCATGTTATCGGCACCAACCCACGAAGCAAGAACTACTCGCTGAAGTGCGGGTACCTGCATGTCGCAACCGTTCCGAACAAATTCATTCGCAATGGCGCACCGTTCGATGAGTGGATCCTTAGCGTAACCCGCGAGAGCTGGGAGCCACGATGGAAGCACTACCAAGAGACCGGTGCGTTCTTGCCGATCGATTCCGGGATACCTCGGTCCTCCGGGTAATCCCCAACGCCCGCGGGCGAGCCTTTTGGCTCGCCCGCTTTTCCTACTCACTACCCACCACGCACTACAAACCAACTAATAATTCCTCAATTGTTTACTCTTCTCATGATGGCGGATCTTTTCGATCGCTTTTGCCTCGATCTGACGAATACGCTCGCGGGTCACCCCAAACTGCTTACCCACCTCTTCAAGGGTATGGTAGATGCCATCGGCAAGACCGTGTCGCATCTCCAAAATACGACGCTCCTTCGGTGAGAGATCGTTCAAAATACTCTTGATCTGATCGGTCAAAATACGCCGCGACGTCTCTTGGTCGGGTGAGATCACTTTGTCGTCAGCAATGAAATCGCCAAGCGTAGATTTTTCATCTTCATCTCCTACCGGCGCCTCAAGAGACACCGTGTCTTGATTGATCTTCTCGATCGTATTGATCTTATCAACATCCACATTCATCTCAACCGCAATTTCCTCAGGCAGAGGATCACGCCCGAGGTCTTGAGAGAGTCGTCGATACACCTGCTTGTACTTGGCGATCGTCTCAACCATGTGCACCGGGATGCGAATGGTGCGGCTTTGATCGGCAAGCGCACGCGTGATCGCTTGACGGATCCACCACGTTGCGTACGTGGAAAACTTAAAACCTTTGGTGAAATCGAACTTATCGACCGCCTTAAAGAGGCCGATATTTCCTTCCTGAATAAGATCGAGTAGTGAAAGATCCGCACTACGTCCGATATATTTTTTTGCGATCGAAACGACAAGGCGCAAGTTCGCGCGCGCGAGCAAATTGCGTGCCTCATCTTCCCCCTCCATCACACGCTTGGCAAGCGCGCGTTCTTCGGCGGCGTTCAAGAGTGGATACTGCCCTATCTCGCGTAGATAGATCTGAATGGAGTCGTATGCACTGTCATGGCGTTTGTAGACGTTACGCTTGTCCAAAAGATCGTCAATCGAATCATCCGAAAGGATATTACCGCTTTCAAGCACATCGACACTTGCCGCATTGAACTTTTCATACAATTCCTCAAGAAATACGATATCTTCTTCAATGGTCGGGAACTCACGCAGGATCTCGTCGTACGTGATATACCCACGCTCACGTCCTTTGGTAAGCAACTGTATTGTCTTCTTCTCGTTAGCATCAATCTTTGCAACCTGTTTCCTTGATGACCTCTTCTTTTGCTCAGGCGGCTTTTTGGGCACGCTTTTCTTCACTGCAGAACCGCTTGGTTTTGCGGTTTTCGCACGCTCTTTTACTTTTTGCTTAAGGGCTTTCGCGCTTTTTGGCGTGGAACGACTGGGTGCTTTCTTGCTTGCTGATTTCTTTTGTTGCGCCACCGTCCGCACCTTTTTTTTCGCTGCGGTGTGCACTGATTTCTTTGAAGCGTTTTTTTTATGTGTGGTAGTACGTGACGTAGGCATGGAATTCTCAAAAATAATATCAAATATAATACACTGTTTCACTGGCTCGGAGTGTGCGAAGTAAGCGCGCTTAGGTATCTTGAATACGCAACGCCAGCTCTTGCGCGCGAGTCAACAGTCGTTCTATCTCCCGCTGATCCCCCGACAATTCGGCATCACGCAATCGCCCTGCAACCGCTTCAGCTTCATGCCGCAAAGCGATACGAGCAAACTCATCCAACAGGTCTTGCAGAACAGATATGCCCTCGGGATGCTCCGCAAGTACTCGTTCAATTTCAAACAATACTGTTTCTTTTTCCTCAATAAACCGTCCCTGTGCTTCTTGAAAGGTCGCATCCGCATCAAAGCAAGCTCGCAAGTGGGTGCGCGCCGTCTCACGCAGTGAGTGTGCGACAGGGTCATCGGTCTGTTCAGACCACCATACCACACCAAGCGCCATGCGCAAGAGTGTATCGTACCGGGAAACCGTGCGAGTATCCTCGACGGACGTAACAACCGCGTCGGATCGGGAGCGATTCGATGATGCGCCTTCTGAACGAACCAATACCCTCACCTCATCAGCAACCGCCTCTTCAGGCACACGCAGACGGTTTGCGACTACGGTCACAAACTGTGCTCGATCAATTGGTTGCTTGATGCGCGCCACAAATGGCAACACCTCTCGACGAACAATCTTAGCGAAATCTCGATGATCTTTCGCAGAGCGCGCATACACCGAAAGTAAGAACTCAATAATGTGGGTCGCCGAACGAACCGCTTCTTTCCATCGTGCCGGATCCTGCTTGATGAGATCCGCCGGATCGGTCTTTTCGGGCAATGCCGCAACTTTCACTTCCATACCACGCGCAAGCGCCAGTGCCGCTCCGCGTCCCGCCGAACGCACACCTGCAGGGTCAGCGTCGAATGCCATCACGATATTGTTCGTCATACGGGCGATCAGCTCTACATGTGACTCTGAAAGTGCTGTGCCCGAGACCGCAACAGTGTTCGTATATCCCGCTTGATGCGACATGAGAATGTCCATTTGTCCTTCGACCAAGATCGCACAATCGTACTTGCGCATATTCTGCTTGGCACGATCGTATCCGTAGAGTACTCGCGATTTATCGAACAATGTGCCTTCGGGAGAATTGAGATACTTCGCCGCCTCTGTTCCTTCCAAGCTTTCAAACAAGCGACCGGAGAACGCAATCGGGCGACCGGCGCTATCAAAGATCGGAAATAGTATGCGACCGCGAAATCGTTCATACCAGCCATCTCGTTCGCCCCGTTTGGTAAGGCCCGCCGATTCTATTTCGTACTCGGTGTACCCTTCTTGTTTGAGCGCAAAGCTCACATGCTGCCAGGTGTTGGGCGCATAGCCGAGACGCCACGACGCTATCGTCGCATCATGCAACCCGCGCTCACACAGGTACGCGTATGCATCGGGGCGACCGGTACGCTGTGCTTCAAACCACCTGGTTGCACTCTCGAGCAAGCCATACAATCGCTCGCGCCGGTCGCGTTGTCCTGCATCCTCCTCTACGAGCTCAACACCCGCACGCTCGGCAAGGATCTTGAGCGCACCGCGAAAGTCCAATCCCTCCATCTCTTGCACAAACGTAAACACATCACCGCCTTTCCCCGACGAAAAACAGTAGTACATACCACGGTCAGGCGAGACGTAGAATGAGGGTGTCTTTTCGGTATTGAAGGGCGAGAGTCCGCGATAGCTCTTTCCCGCACGGGTCAATTGCACATATTGAGAGACAACCTCGACAATGGAGAGACGGTCTTTGATCTGTTCAACAGCAGTTGAAGACATAGGTGCATACGCTACCTTGCGGCACTGAGCGGCTATTCACTTCGTTGCCGGTTGCTAGCAGACTACTGGGTACGTGCCGCTTCTTGCGGATTGTACTGCGGCACTTCCTCAGCTTCAGCTGCCGGCTCGATATACTGACCCTGCAACTCATCGATCAGTGCGTGCTTGCGTGCACCTTCATACCCGGTACCGGCAGGTATGAGGCGTCCGATGATCACGTTTTCTTTGAGTCCCCGCAGCTCATCGCGCGCACCGCGTGTTGCCGCATTAATAAGCGACTTAGTCGTGTGTTGGAACGACGCCGAGGAAAGGAAACTTTGGCGCGAAAGTGACACTTCGGTAATACCCAAGAGATGTCGCTCTGCGGTTGCGGGAATGCCGCCTGCCGCTTCGGCGGCGTCATTGACTGCGTCAAAGTACCACGCTTCCACCACATCCCCGATATTGAGATGTGTATCACCGGTCTCTTTCACCTTGCGACGCGAGAACATTTGACGGATGATCACTTCAATGTGCTTACGCGCGATCGACACACCCTGCAACTCGTAGATCTTTCCGGTCTCTTGAATGATGTACTCTTGCGCTTTTTCACGTCCCGCGTACTTGAAGAGTTCTGAAGGATCAGCGGAACCATCGGTCAAGAGATCTCCTTTTTCCACTTTCTGACCAACCTGCACCATTATCTTGCGCGGTGGTGTGATCGTATACTCGGTGTCCTTTTTCTTTGATCCTTTGGACGTCGTCTCAGGTGCGATGATGATGGTCTTCTCGCGCCCTTCATCTTTGATCTCAGTGATCGTTCCTGAAATATGCGCAATTGATGCAGCGCCTTTAGGCGACCTGCGCTCAAACACCTCTTCTACTCGCGGAAGACCTTGCGCAATATCACCTTCGACGGTTGCCGCACCCGCTTTATGCTTGGTATGCATAGTGAGCTGAGTACCCGGCTCACCGATTGCTTGCGCCGCAATCGTACCAACCGCCTCACCTACATCAATAGGCTCCCAGGTGGTGATATCGGCACCGTAACACTTCTGGCAAATACCGTTACGTGTTTTGCAGGACATCGGGGTACGCACCATCACTTCGGGAATACCGGACGCATCGATCAGACGAGCGTCTTCGACCGTAATAAAGTGATTGCGTTTGAAGGTAGTGCCGTCAGGCAAGGTGATGTCTTTTGCAAGATGACGTCCCTTGATATTGCGCTCAAGATCGATCTCAATACCAAGCGGACTCAAGCGCCCGATCATAACACCCTCCTTTGTACCACAGTCATCTTCGGTCACGATCACATCTTGCGCCACATCGAAGAGTTTACGTGTGAGGTAGCCCGCCTTGGCGGTCTGGAGTGCGGTATCGGCAAGACCTTTACGCGAACCATGCGTTGTCACGAAATACTCGATCGGGGTCAACCCTTCCTTGTAGGAAGCCGTGATCGGAAATTCAATGGTCTCACCCTGGGTACTCTGAATAAGTCCTTTCATGCCCGCCATCTGTGCAAGCTGCCCGATCGAACCGCGCGCACCCGAAGTCACCAGATCATAGACTGAACTTTTTACATCGATAGTTTCAGGGATGATCTTTTCAATCTCACTTTTAGCATGGTGCCACACCTCGATGATCATACGCTTCTTCTCATCCCGAGAGAGCAATCCCTCATTGTACTGCGCGGTGATCTCAAGCTGACGCGCAAGTGCCGCGTCAAGAATGTCTTGCTTTTGGGACGGTACTTCAAGATCATGATACCCCCATGTTACCCCGGAAATAGTCGCGTATTCGAAGCCAAAGTTCTTGATCTTATCCAAGACCTTGGGCATCGTCTCCAGTCCGTAGCGCGCAATAAGGTCATCAATAATACCTGAAAGCGCCGATTTCTTCATTTCACGATTCTGGTACGGATAGTCTTTCGGCAGAATACTATTGAAGAGGAGCCGTCCGACCGAAGTCTCAAAGAGTGCGCCGTTGAACTCCGCGTATTTGGGCGAATCACTCGGTAATACCCTGATCTTGGCGCGGAATGAAACCAAACCGTAGTCGTATGCATTGATCGCGTCATTCGGACTCGCAAAATACTTCCCTTCGCCCAGCTCTCCATCGAGGATTTTGGTCATCCAGAACGACCCGAGCGCAATATCGTGATTGGTCGCAACCACCGGCGTGCCCGAGCCCGGCTTCAAAATATTTTTATGCGAGGACATGATCTCGCGTGCCTCAAGTTGCGCCTCTTTGGAAAGCGGTACGTGCACCGCCATTTGATCACCGTCAAAGTCTGCGTTGAATGCCGGGCACACCAAGGGATGCACACGGATCGCATCACCCTCAATCAAGACCGGACGGAACGCCTGGATGCCTTGCCGATGCAAGGTTGGTGCGCGGTTGAGCAGTACATATTTATCGGCAATGATCTCCTCAAGGATCGCCCACACCTCGGGAATACCATCCTCAATGAGTCGACCGGCACCGCGAATATTATAGGCAAGTTCGCGCTCAAGCAATTTTGAAATGACAAACGGACGGAACAACTCAAGCGCCATATGCTTCGGCAGACCACACTGATCGAGTTTCAATTCGGGACCGACCACAATCACCGATCGCCCCGAGTAATCGACCCGCTTCCCCAGCAGATTCTGGCGAAAGTACCCTTGCTTCCCTTTCATGTAATCGGCAAGTGATTTGAGCGGGCGACGTTGCGCTTGGCTCATTGCGGAAAATGCGGTGTTGCCGTGACGAATGGAGTTGTCAACCAGTGCATCAACCGCTTCTTGCAAAATACGTTTTTCATTTCGCAGAATCACTTCCGGCGCTTTTATGTCGATAAGCTTACGCAAACGATTGTTTCGGTTGATGACACGACGATAGAGATCGTTCACATCCGAGCTTGCATGCCTGCCACCCTCAAGCGCAACCATGGGTCGTAACGCCGGCGGAGTGACCGGAAGCACGGTCAAAAACATCCACTCAGGGCGAATACCCGCGTAGATGAACGAATTGACGAGTGCAATGCGTTTGTTGAGTTTCGCACGCTCAAGTGCTCCGGCTTTATCACGCGCTTCTACAAGTTCACCACGCAACTGCTCCAGATCAAGCGTCTTGAATATCTCATAGATCGCCTCGGCACCGATCTTTGCCTCAAAGAGTGTGCCATAGCGCATTGAGAAGCGATGATACGCCTGTTCATCGAGGATCTGCCCCGGCTTCAGTCGCTCCACCTCTTGCTTGGCATTGGTGAAGAGTTCCTTGAGCTTTTCGCGTTCGGTATCGTTTGCGGATGCTTTAGACTTTGATTTGAACTCGGTATCAATCTCTCGCAACAAACGTGCGCGCTCATTTTCGTGCACGGCGGTCACGATATATCCGGCAAAGTACACCACTTTTTCAACCTCGCCGGCGGGTAATCCCAACATGGTCGCAATACGTGAAGGAATGGCACGCAAGAACCAAATGTGTGCAACAGGACTCGAAAGCTCGATATGCCCCATACGTTCGCGACGCACGATGGAACGAGTCACCTCAACACCGCACCGATCGCATACGATTCCTTTATAGCGAATGCCTTTGTACTTCCCACAGAAGCACTCGTAGTCACGCGTAGGACCAAAGATCTTCTCATCAAAGAGACCGTTCTTTTCACTGCGTTGCGTGCGGTAGTTTATCGTCTCAGGCTTCGTCACCTCGCCGTACGACCAATCGCGAATATCATCCGGACTTGCGACTTTGATCGAGACCGCACTGAAGTCATTGGTGTCTTGTACTTCTCGTTTTTGTAGTTGCATAGGAATTGATGCCGTTAGTGACTAGGCGTTATCTCGCTCAAGCTCAATATTGAGCGCAAGGCCGCGCAAATGTCTGACCAAGACATTGAACGCCGCGGGGGTGTGTAAATGACTGATGCGTCCTCCTTTTACAATTGCGTCAAAGGCACTTGAACGTCCGACGATATCATCCGATTTAATGGTAAGCATTTCACGCAAGGTGTATGCCGCACCGTAACCTAACAATGCCCAGACTTCCATCTCACCGAATCGCTGTCCGCCATTCTGCGCCTTACCGCCCAACGGTTGTTGGGTAATGAGTGAGTACGGGCCGATCGAGCGCATATGGATCTTGTCTTCAACCATGTGATGCAGTTTGAAGATATACATGTAACCGACCGAAATAGGTTGGTCGAACTTATCACCGGTGCGCCCATCAAACAGCTCCATCTTGCCGTCTTCTTGGAAGCCCGCCGCAACCAGCTCATCGCGAATCTCAAATTCGTCTGCGCCGGAGAACGGTGGACAAATTGCTTGATACCCAAGTGCATGCGCCGCAAGACCCAAGTGCATCTCAAGGATCTGCCCAAGGTTCATACGCGAAGGCACACCCAGCGGGGTAAGAATAATATCAACCGGCTCGCCGTCTTTGTTATACGGCATATCTTCCTCGGCAAGAATACGTGAGATAACACCCTTGTTACCATGCCGTCCCGCAAGCTTGTCGCCCACGGCAACATTGCGCAATTGCGCGACCGTGATGAGAATTTTTTTGATGACCCCGCTCTCCAACTGATCGCCATTCTCGCGCGAGAAGATCTTAACCCCGATCACGCGCCCCATTTTGCCACCCTCAAGGCGCAAGCTCGTGTCTTTCACATCTTTCGCTTTTTCACCGAAGATCGAGCGGAGTAATCGCTCTTCCGGGGTGAGCTGGGTCTCGCCTTTAGGCGTCACTTTACCTACCAAAATATCGCCCGGATGCACTTCGGCACCGACGCGTACGACACCTTCGACATCAAGGTCTTTCAGCTTCGCCTCGCCAACATTCGGAATATCATGCGTGGTAACCTCGGGACCAAGCTTGGTATCGCGCACGACACACTCGAACTCTTCCATGTGAATAGTTGAGAATTTGCTGTCGCGCACCAATCGCTCCGAGATAATGATCGCGTCTTCGTAATTGGCGCCCGACCACGACATGAACGCCACGCGCACATTCTGCCCAAGTGCCAGCTGTCCCTCCACGGTTGAGGAGGTGTCCGCAAGCAAATCGCCTTTTTTCACTTTCTGACCAACAGACACCGAAGGGCGATGATAAAAACATGATTTATCATTGGTGCGAGTGAACGGGATCAAACGATATGTTTCCGCTTTGCCTTTGCTATTCTTCACGGTGACATGCCGTGCATCGACCGCCTCAACCACACCATCTTCTTTTGCAAGAATCAGCCGCCCAACATCATGCGCCGCTTTCGCTTCAATACCGGTTGCAACCAACGGCACTTCCGGAACCACGCACGGCGTCGCTTGCTTTTGCATGTTCGATCCCATGAGCGCGCGATTAGCATCATCATGCTCAACAAAAGGAATCATCGACGTGGCGATTGAGAAGGATTGTATGGGCGCCACATCAATGTAATCAACCTGGTCGACCGGCACGAGAGCGGGCTCTCCGCGATGACGCACCTCCACCTGTTCAACCGCGATTCGCTCCTTCTCATCGAGCGGCACCATCGCGTGGGCAATGCGATATTTCTCTTCTTCAAGCGCATTGAGGTACTCGATCTTGTCGGTCACCACGCCCCCCTCCACTTTTGCATACGGGGTTTTGATGATGCCGTACTCATCGATCTCACCAAAATTCGCCAGGTGCAAGATAAGACCGATGTTTGGACCTTCGGGCGTATGAATGGGACATACGCGTCCGTAATGGCTCGGATGCACATCACGCACCTCAAAACCGGCACGCTCACGCGTAAGACCTCCGGGACCAAGTGCCGAGAGAATGCGCAAATGCTCAAGCTCAGTAAGCATGTTGTGTTGCTGCATGAACTGCGAGAGCTGGTTGGTCGTAAAGAATTCTTTGATCGACGCCTGCAAGGGACGTGGATTGATGAATTGAATGGGATTCGTAAGCTCCGGCTCGATAGTCGACATACGATCCTGGATGTTGCGCTTCATGCGCGACATACCGACACGCACTTTTTGCTGCATCATCTCCCCAAAGTATCGTACGCGACGAAAGCCCAGATGATCTATATCGTCAGGCTGGGACCCGGGAGTATCATTCTGTTCAATAATGTACGTCAGAATGGTAACGAAATCATCCAGCGAGAGTGTGCGCTGTTCCAGTTGCGCTTCGTCAGTCGGGCGACCAAACCGGTGATTGAAACGATGTCGCCCAACACGTGAGAGGTCATAGCGTTCACTCCCAAAAATTGATGTTACGAACTCTTGTGCGGTATCGGCAGTCGCCAAATCCCCATCGCGCAATCGACGATAGATCTCGATATGCGCATCTTCAAGGGTTTTGGCAGGATCTTTTTCGAGCGTTTTTGCAATGACTTCCTTGCCATTGGGCACCCGCGCAAGCAGATCAAGCATGTCTTTATCGAATGTTGCCCCCATCACCCGCATTACACTCGTAATGGGAATCTTTCGCTTGCGGTCGATCTTAATGTATATTGCGCCATCCGGCTCCGATTCGATCTCGATCCATGCGCCGCGTGCAGGGATGATCTTCGCACCAAAGTAACGACGTCCCTTAATATCGTTGGCGGTGAAAAAGATACCCGAAGAACGCGCCAACTGCGGCACCACTACACGCTCAACACCGTTGATCACGAACGTACCGTGCTCGGTCATGATCGGTACATCCGCCAAAAAAATCTCTTGTTCCTTCTCACTGCCCAGTGTTTTGTTCACCAGCTTTACGGACGCACGCAGGGGTGCTTCATAAGAAAGCTTATTTTCTTTTGCGTAATGCTCATCATACTGCGGTTCGCCGAGCTCATAGCGAGTGATGTGCAGTTCAAACTTTTTATCACCATAATCGGTGATTGGTGATATTTCTTGCAGTACCTCTTTTATACCCTCACTAATGAGCCACTCAAAGGACTTTTGTTGGGGTTCGACCAAGTTTGGCATGGGTACGCGGGGCGCACGATACCGCTTGAAGTGCTTCTGAGGTAACGATTGGTATGTCGACATGGCTATATGTGGCTTACCTCACCGCCCGCTGATACGGGGGAAGAATTGGTATATCGAACGAGTGTGCGCTTATACGCAGACAAAAAACCTTCACACGGGTCTCTCGTAACGCACGTGCGCCTCCTCTAGATTGTACCAGCTTATAAAAATGACATGCATGAACCCTTCTGCTTTGTACAAGCCGTCATTGCTGTATAGAAACCCTTGCGAACATTCGCTGAGAATGCCCGCCTCGCTCAACACAATCGCTTTCAAGGTTGAGCACTATACTACTGTCAAGTGAGTCAAATGTCAAACGGGGTCAAGGGCATATCTGGAAAAAATGGGGATAACGTAACAAGCTCAAAAAGCAAAGCGCAAAAGGCAAAATGATCGAGGGTGATTGAGTGCGGTATTGGAAACAAGGAGGGAGATGAAAGAGTGAAGAGAAAAGAGTAAAAAGTTCTTCTGACAAAGCTTCGATTTGAAGCAGGGCAAAACGTTTATTTACAACAATCTTTAGTTAAGTTCATTCTGGATTGGTCCGCAATATGCTTCCTTACGAATCACCAACATCTGATAGTGTCCTGATTTGCAAAAATGACAAATCTGATTCCCTAATGTCTCCCCAGTGTTTATGCAGACGAACAATTCCTTCACTTTTTAACATGTCAAGAAAAGCCGTAAGCGCTTCATCCAGTGTCATTTCTTCCCTTGTTACTTTAAATGTCAACTCGTCAAACCTATACAGACATTTTTTGAGAAGCTGCCAACTGTATTTCCCTGGTGCATTTTCTTCATTTTCATGAGAACGAAAGTCTGGATCAAACCCAAATACTAAGACGCCTCCCGCGTTCATAATCATCGCGGGTGTACTTTGTTTTGCCATTGCGACTCGTCTCAAGCCGCATATCTGCAAATCACCCGGGGAGGGACAAAGATCTGTGAATGAACCTCCAATATGTGTGTGAATATTCACCACACCCCCTTCGTCCAATTCTGCAGTGGGAACATTATCCGCATCAAGATATCCTGATGTGATCACGCCAATTCCGTCACGTTCGGTCAATGCAATTTCATATGAGAGACGAAGCGCGGCAAGCGCCCGAAGAAAGCGAGTGTTAGTCATTTCTTCAATCGGTAGATGCATCTTTTCTCCCTTTGGAAGACCTTCAGGAGAGCGAGCGAGACGGTCAAGCACTTGTTGCTGAGATTCACTTAAGAGAACCTCTTTTTCAGAAACATTGATATCTTTAGAAGTGTTCGGGGATTCACTTTGCATATCATGAAAGAATTATCCAATCTGGACAAAAGTCACAAAGAGTTTTTGTCAAGTTTCCACGCATCGATCTTTTTGTGATTCCCCGAACGCAAAACCTCGGGGACGCGGTAGTTCTTGCCGCCCCACATGAATACTTCCGGGCGAGTGTAGACCTCGTGGCTGGCAACGCGATTTTCTTCCAGAGACTCGAGCTTTCCCAGCACACCCGGGATTTGGCGCGCAATGCAATCCATCACAAGCATTGCGGGCAATTCCCCGCCAGTCAATACGTAGGGGCCGACCGAGATATGGTCGGCGCGCAGTATCTTGATCGCACGAGCATCAACTCCCTCGTAGCGCCCACAGATGCATATGATGTGTTTGTACTTCCCCGCCGCTTTTTGGGCGTACGCGGTGTCGAATTGCGCCCCGCCCGGTGAGAAGAAAACTATCTTGATATGCCGGCGGTCTTTGCGTCCAATCGCTTTCTTGACCGCCTTAAGAATCGGTTCGGCTTGCAAGACCATGCCGGGTCCGCCCCCGAACGGTCGCTGATCGACCCGCCGCCAGCGATCCGTGACAAAATCACGCGGATTGTAGAAGCTCACTTTGATTTTTTTTTCTTCGATCGCACGACTGATGATCGACTCGCCGAGGTAGGAGTCGAAGGCGTTCGGGAAGAGGGTGATGAGGTGAAAATGCATGGATTAGTTGCTAGTAGTTGCTTGTTTCTCGTTGTGCGTTTTGTATCATACTTCCCCCGTGCTTGGAAATACGTGCGAGCTCATCGTATCGCACTGCGAGGGCCCCGGGAATTGCCGAGTGTAATGGCTCGGGAAGTGCATCAATGGCAAACCAGTCAATTGCATCGACTTTTTCGGGCTCTGCAATGCGCACCTGTGCGGGATCGATCTCTGCACGATAATCAAACGCAAGCCAATGCGTCGGCGTGTCGCCATCGACCCGGTGCACCTCACGAAATCCTAAAAAAGTGTACGTGAGTGGAATAATGCCAAATTCTTCTTGCAGCTCCCGAAGCAGGGCTTGCTCTAAAGATTCTCCGTGGCGCACGCCCCCCCCCACCAAAATCCCACGTCCAGTGCTCATCGCGACATCTATCAGTCCTGCGATGTAGCAGATACTTCCCTTGTGCATCATGGCAGTAGAAGCACACTGACACGCCGATGTAATCGATTACTTTAATGAGAATACTGGCGACCATAGCAGTTGCTGGGAGTTAGGCATGAGCGTTTATACTTGTTAATACATCTCGCCATTGTGCAATGGCAGTATCAAGCTGGGGGAAGTGTGGATGTGGAATATCGTCAAGCGTGGACCATCGGATCTCCTCTACTTTATCCGGCTCACCTATGGAGACCCTTGTCGGATCAACAAGCACCAGATGATCGAACATGATCCGGTGACCAGATGTAGCATGGACGTACTCCCGATGCCCCAACAATGTGTGTGAGAGTGGTTCAGTACCATACTCTTCTTGCACCTCTCGTCGTAAGGCATCTTCTATCAGTTCGCCATACTCTATGGCACCACCGCCAACATCCCAGGTTCCGGCATGAGTACGCACCTGCATCCCCCGTTTTTGGATCAAAAAATTGCCCTTACCGTCATGACAAAAGAAACACACAGCGATACCCGTAACATCTTTCCCTTTTACTGCATCTGGTCTGGACTCGTTCATGTTGCTTTGTCTTGCAGTAGTTCCTCGCGCAATGCCATCCAAATGACACCCGTCATGTTCTTACCACTACCGTCTCCTCCATCATCCCAAAATCCATCAGGACCGGGTCCCACAACCGTGTGTTTGACGATCGCTCTATCGCCCGACTCCAATAGCGCTTGGCGCACATCGGCATGTTGTTCCAGTTTTGCGCGACACAATTCCTTCATGACAGACACTTTCCGCTCCGGAAAATCGGGCTGTTGCTGTGCTTTGTATTTCTGGGATACGCTCCACGCCATCAATGGACTACGCGCGGTACAGATTTCTTCACGAATAGCAGGATCAGCGTAGCGTTGTGCATGATATGCATGCTCGACGGTCGGATACAACACCCCGCCGTATTCGATCGCATGCGCCGTAAACGGCGAAAAGCATACACTGAACACTGCGTCTGATACCCGCCCGGATGAAACAATGTCTTTCATACTGTATGAGTATACTAACGAAACCCAAAACGACAACCAGCCCGCGGCAAAGCCGCGGGCTGGTTTCCCTAATGCCTAACGCCTAACTCCCTAATACCTAGAGCTTTAGCTCTTCCATCGCCTCATCAACCGTCTTGGAAAGTTCGGTATGCGAAGGTGAAGCGGCGTCATGTTCTTGTGTTCGCTCCGCACTGCGCAAGCCACCAACTGGCTCATTGATCTTGAGATTGACGCGTGCATTGTTCTTCATGCCGACAACGCGCAAGAGCGTGCGCACCGCCTTGGCGGTCGCGCCGGACCGACCAATGATCTTGCCCATGTCCTCCGCGTGTACATCAAGCGTTAATAATACCCCCATCTGATCGACCGTGCGATCAACTTTCACTGCTTCGGGATGGTCGACTAATTCCTTCACTACAAACTCCAAAAACTCTTTATCTCGTTCTTGATCCATACAGTACTTACAAAATCCTTTCTGATAATCAGCCCACTGACATGAGCTACCCTATACTGTAACAAAGCCACAACCATGGTCAACCGCGGCACTGTTAAAAGACAGGGCGGGAACTGTCGCAAATTCTGTTTTGACTTCACCCACCCTGGTATAGTCATCGCATATGAAAAAGAAACATATAAAACACAAAAAGAAATGTGTACCGCAATTCTCATTCAAGGAGCGAGTGCAGATCGAGACGTATATGAGCGAAGGAGTATCGAAACGCGAGATCGCTCGCAAACTGAACCGAGAACCGTCAAGTGTGCGGTATGAGATCAAGAAGAATAGGGTACGAGGTACCTACAAAGCGGAAAAAGCGCACCTGAAGGCGATACAGCGACGGTGGCGGGCAAAGTCTCAGGTGCTCAAGGTTGCGATTACGAAAGTACTCAAGGAGTATGTAAACGAAAAGACCAAAGCCTACTGGACACCCGAACTCATCGCGGGAAGGATCGCACATGTCGATACGCACCTGCCACGGGTTGGGAAAGATGCGATCTACGCACACCTTGAAAGTCCGCACGGACGTCCTCTTGAGCGATATCGGTGGCACAAGGGTCGCGCGTACAAAGCGCGTATACCACGTACCCATATTGCAAACCGTACCTCCATAGACAAACGACCAAAAAACGTTGCAACACGGCGTTCATACGGACACTGGGAGGGTGACTTCATTGTATCGGGTAAGCGTGGGAGTGGCGCGCTTCTGGTATTGGTGGAACGTAAAAGTCGATACCTGATCATTCGTAAACTTCCCGATCGTAAGGTGTCCACGGTGAATACGGTCATTGCCGATACCTTCGGTTGCGGACAGTTGGTCGTCGACTCGCTCACGATCGACAACGACATCTCATTTCAGAAGCATGAAGAAATGTCCGCACTCATCGGCGCCCCCATTTACTTTTGTCACCCGTATCACTCGTGGGAGAAAGGTACAGTCGAGAAGATCAGTCAACTCATCCGACGTTTTATCCCAAAAAGCACCAACATTGCGCACGTGAGCGAGACGCGAGTGGAAGAGGTTGAGCGTATGTTGAACAATCGTCCCATGAAGTGTCTTTCGTACCTCACGCCGACTGAAGCACTTGCACGAAGCCCGCGGCTCAAAGAGTACGTTGAGGACATTGTCCAGAAGGAGTATTATCAGTGTATCAAAAACTAAAAAACACCCGGGTGGGTGAAGTGGGGGGCGAATGTGCGCTGTCCTACCATCAGTACACCACACAACACGTTTGACGCTTACACAACCGCATGCTAGCATCGGGCATTCTTGATCGAATGTGATCAGTCTTCTCAGATGTGTCTCGTCGATCTACCTGTTCTTTTCATTACACGTATTATTAGCTTTATGTTAAGCACAACTATGATACTCGCATATACACATGCGCGAGCGCTTCTTGTGGGCGCAGGCGCTTTCATGCTCGCACTGTTTGGCTTTGTGGGAACCACCCACGCCGCAGGCGATGCAACCGTTATCAGCTACGCAGTCGAATGCAACACGGTCGACCAACTCCCCAAGTGGGGTCCGTGGGGGCTTGGTGGCGGCGACAATCGCACCATCGAGCCCGCCGACGTACAGGCATTCGTGAACGCTTCAAACGGTAATTGCCGCTACGTTAGTGGCTGGTCGTTTGAGTGGGGCATGGATTATCCCTATCCCGACGATGATGTCATGGGTCCTTCCGGACAAGGTACTGTCTTTGGTCCGACCAACACACAAGGCGTGACCCGGACCACGATCTACGTTGACACCTTCGAGGGTCGAAGTACCTGGTTCCGCGCGGTCACACAGCCCGGCTACTACGGCTTCAACGGCAAGGTAGACGACAACGACATCAGCAGTGAGTTCTACTGCCACACCGACTTGTGGCATTATGACAACAACGAAGTGTTGACGATCTACCCGAACGAGACGTACTATTGCGTACTCTTCACAGCGCCATTACCGGGCAGTGCAACGCCTGCTCCGGCGCCGACACCGACACATCCCGGCTTTGGATTTGAGCGACCAACGTTTGAGCGACCTTCATGGGAGCGACCTACATGGAATCGACCGACATTCCCTCGCTTTGAACCAATTCAACCAATTCGTTCGAACTTCCAATTTCCTTCATTTGGGAAGCAGTTCGGCTGGTAGCAAGATGTAAACACAACAAGCATACAGTGCAACTACGCGCGGACAAATGTCCGCGCGTAGTTGTATGTTTTACAGAACGCCATTTAGTACTGAGAATTTCTATCACAACCATCGACCGAGTAATGAGTGCTATGTGCATATCGCTCACTGTAGCAGTTCTTGATTTTTCAAAACTACCTAAAACAACGTGTGGCCCAAGCGACCCGCACGTTGTTTTTCAATAAGCCGATATATAATTAGACACTCGCAACCTCTTCTTTTTGCTCTACTTCTTCTGCAGGAGTATCGGCAGGGTCGGTCACTTCCGCTTTAGGCTCTTCCTTTTTCGGGACGGTCTTCTTGGGCAGGACATTGCGCTTCTTTCCTTCGATCACGCCTTGCACAATAAGGAGATTGCGCACCGTATCGGACGCCTGCGCGCCGACGGAAAGCCAGTGTTTGATGCGATCCTTTTTGAGGGCGACCGTGTCGGCATGCGGATTGTACGAGCCGACGATCTCGAGGAAATTGTTGCTTTTGGGACCATTGGTATGCTCGGTCACCACCACGCGAAACTCGGGGTGATTGCGACGACCAATGCGCTGAAGTCGAACCATTAACATAGTGGGGGTACTGTACCAGAAAGGGAGGCGTTGGTCAATTTAATTCGTTTCTGTGTCATCCCAACATGATACTGTCATACCTCTGCAAAGTAGAAATGTCACCGTAACCCGTTTTACCATATCGTACAGGTATATCAGCGAATATGTACGATATGGAAGACACCATACGCATGA
>PWVU01000120.1 GCA_003561715.1 Candidatus Kaiserbacteria bacterium
CCGGATGTCCATAAAACAGCAGAAATAAAGTACTTGGCCCACTCGTCGATTGAATGGTCGTCTAATTGGCTAAACAACGATACTTCAAACACCTCACGTGGATGGACGATCCACCTCATGCCATCCACTCTCCCAGGATGATAAGCGACCCGCCAGATATTACGGCGAGTAATATCATGGCAACGACCATGAGCCCGTAGAAGATGGCCGATGGTCCCATGAGGTCGGCACCTTCCTCAAGCCCGCGTTCAACGCCCTTCTTTGCTGCCTCACCACTGTTCGTGTTCTTGACGCGCATTCCGAACGGAACCAAGTCGATGAGGACACCGCCGTCCTCACCGTGGAATGGGTTGAATCCATACACTTCGCCGATACCGGGCAGGTCTGTCCGGTCGACGATATCTGTCTGTATCTCACGACCGCCGTCAGCCTGCATCACCTGTGTCTCAACGTCCTCGGGGTCGACGTAGAGATCCATACCCCCTCGCTCGTCAAGCTCGGTGAACCACCCACCGGCGAATCGGTGCAACCCGTTCTCACTGCGTTCGATCCCCCTCCACGAGCCGTCAAGGTGGACTTGGTCACCGTCGCGGTCCATCGGCACGGTCTCGTATGTACCATCCACGCGGTGTACGAGCGCCATCGCCCAGCCGTAGGCGACCATCTGCAAGGCGACGTGAAGCCGGCAGACGATCTCGGCCAAGGACCGACTCATACCAGGCACCTTGAGCCAGATGAGCAGCGGCACGAACAACGCCCCAAACGCCAGAAACACGACGGCGGTGATGATGATAGCCGGCACCGTTCCAATGAGCGATTCGAGTAGGCGTGGGAGTATCATCCCACCACCCCCGGCAGCAACGCGATGGCATCGACCGACCCGGTGATGACCGACTCGTTGATCGGCGACTGCCACTCGCCACCCTCGGTGTCGAACGCGTCGGGCCCGAGCAACAGGACGATGATGAACGTGACGATGAACGCCGTCACCAGCGTCAACAACCGCCAGTTGCTCATCTGGTGGGCATACCCCGACTGCGACTTGATGGCACTCTCTTTGGCCTGCTCCTTCGTGGTGGTCTTTGCACTCCCGTGGAACCGGACAGACCCGGGGTCTATAACGGCCATACGCTCGGGGAGCTTCGCGTACCGTGCGACCTTGTGGACGCCGTCGACGACGGTGTGACGGAGACCGTCTTCGGACATCCGGTGTTGCGCTTGCGTGACCTCGGCGACGAGCGGCGTCCGTACCTCTGCCGTGCTCTTGTCGCCCGGACCATCTGATAGCAGACCGAACGGCCGCCCGAAGAGGTAGGACATCCACGAACCCGTGTCGAACACCTCACGCTTCTCGCCCTGGTGCTTGTAGTACATCGTGTCTTCCTCGGCGTCATAGCCGAGTTTGTAGAGGCTGTAGCCAGCCGCACCACGCCACACCAGCAACGCCTCGCCGATGGCCGACAAGCCGAGACTGCCGTAGATGTCACCGACGCGCTTTCGAATATGCACCGGGCCGAGCTGTGTAATGATCGGTGTCAGGATGTACGCCACGAGACCGAGACCGAACGTGGCAACCCCAAGCCAGAGACCGCCCAACAGGTACACCAACCCCAGCACCAACATCGCAATCGCGGCCAATAGGATGACACCGAATATCATCGCTTGAACCTCCCGAGGAAGCCACGCTCGTGCTTGGGTTCCTTATCTTCCTCAACACGGGACACGGCGTAGCTCGTGTGCCATTCCTTCTGCTGGTTACCACCACGGCCACGCGTGGCGCGGATACCGACCACCTCGGCGATCTCCTTGACGATCATCTCCTCTTCGTGCGTGAGTGCCGTCACGGCCGCGTCTGCATCGCGTGTCCAGTACGCCATCGGTACGCCTTGCCACGGTGAATCCTCAGGCGGGTGAAGCGACTGCATCCAGATATCGAGCGCTCTGGCGATCCACTTCTGCTCGGTCACCTCGTTCTCGTTGAGGAACGCCAGCGGCAGCTCGTTGTTGATGAGGTTACGTAGCTCAGGTGGGATGTTCGAGTCGTCGATGTCAGGGTCGACCAGATCCAACAGCCCGTCGGCCTGATTACCAGCGAAGTCATCGCCATGGGCGTAGCCCAACCCCGTCGCTTGTGCCTGCCGCTTCGTCTCTTCATCCATCCGCTCTTCATACGACGGTTCTGATGACCGGCTCAGAAGATCACGCATCAGCGCCACCTCCACGATAAGAAGTCCTGGGGAAGAGATACCCCAATTGATACGTGTAGGTCGTTGCTATGGGGTAAGCAGTTGGTTGATTGGGTTGCATCATCCTACCTCCTTCACGATGTCAGAGATACGTTGCCCGGTGAGGCCGACGACATCGCCAATCTCAGCATACGTAAGCGATGTAGTCTCGTAGAACTCGGCAATGAGCTTGTTCCGCTTCTCCATTGCTGCCTTCTCCGCCTCCTTCCGCGCCATCTCCTTTGCCTCATCCATCCTCAGCAGTTCGACCTCACTCCCCTCACCAACAATGTGGTCAATCTTGTCGTCGGTTAGTTTCGAATATATTTCGAGGAGCCGGTCATCCTCAAGATCGTTCCAAAACGTCCGGTGGGGCATAGGCGTCCGGTTCTGTCCTTTGTACTTGTTGTAGCCCATCTTATGGACACGCGCGCGTCCGAGACATTCGACACTCAACCAAGCATGCCCTAATGACTGCAAATCTCGGTCGATGAAGTCGATATTTGGCATGTTGAAAATAACGTACTTCTCCATGACTCGCCCCATCGACACAATCTTCCGCAGTGCGCGATTGCTCTTCGACCCAGACTGGTACTTATCAGCGTCCATCTCCGCCTCATCAAGGAGCAACGCAGACCCTCTCGGCTTGTCCTTGTAGGCACGCACCAACTCATCTGCTTTCATGAAACACTTGTCGTAGGTGAGGCCATCGTCGGTGTGATCGAGGTAGTCAGCGAGTTTCAACGACAGGGCAGTTTTCC
>PWVU01000161.1 GCA_003561715.1 Candidatus Kaiserbacteria bacterium
AGTGAACACCTACGCGCGAAACGAGGTATAGTAATTCGTGACCGATTCTCCAAAGTTGCTACACAAACTCTGACCGGGGCACGCAACATGTCGCAAAAGCGATTTGAGGTGTCGTCCAAGAACGCGAGCTTACAATCGAAGGGGACGAAAATGTAAGCCGCAATTCCGCGGTCGATTCTCCTCGCCCATCCTTACCGTACTCTCTGTATGAGTAATTGATCGCTATTGGTATTTCCATCGTTTGAATATAACCAAGCTCCAAATCGTTGTGGTGCCCAGAAAGTATAAGCTGCTTACCAGTATGAAAAGGGGATCACCGTTGATCAGCAATGCGTACAAAAACGTAATCAACGTCGTGTAGGTCCAGAGTGACCAGCCGGCTCGTGAAAAACTGACAGGTGCTGTTGTAGACTTGTACAAAGACGTAATCTGCGGCCAATACCCAATCACCGCAATAAAGCCATTGATCGCATACAGTGATACAAGCAACTGAAATACGTCCATCACGAGAATTATAAGTGAAAGCAGCTATACGAGAAAACATTGTTTTTAGGATCACTTCTCGTAACAGGAAAGACCGCTCTATAGAGCGGTCTTTCCTCGCCAATCTCGCTTTTTTAGGAGGGCTACCCAAGAGTATAGCATGAAAGTAAAAGTCAAAAAGACGTCTTTTATCCCCTTATCCCCGCACTTTTCCCCACAAAACTGTGGATAACTATGGGGATATGGGTATAAAGGTCATAAAGAAATGACTGCAAATAAAAATTAAACCTTTATAAACAATGCTATACTCGTTTCATCATGTCCAAAACCAAAAAGCAATCGACAGGAATACTGGGTGAGGACATTGGGGTCAGGTTTTTAAAGGAGCGCGACTTTGAGATCTTGGATAGGAATTACCAAAAACCCTACGGCGAGCTTGATATCGTCGCCTCTAAAGATGACCGAATTCATTTTGTTGAGGTAAAAACGGTGTCCGTTGGGCATGCCGGCTCCTATATTCGTCCCGAGGAGCATATGGATGTGGGTAAGATCCGTCGTTTCGATCGAATTGTGCAAGTGTATTTACTTGAGAAAGAACTATTGGAGTGTGAATGGCAGTACAATCTGCTTGCGATCGAGCTCAATGTCCAAAACCGTAAAGCCATTTGCAGATACTTACAGGGAATTAGTTAACATTATAGTTATGCCGTAGCTCTGGGCACATTCGCGACCTCGTGCTAGGATTGCGGGGTGGCAAGTTATTGCTGAGTTGTAGTACTATTTGTGTCCAAAAGCATCTTTCGCCGAGTAGTGGTCGAATTTCAGGGTGCTCGGATGAAGTACAAAGTATAGTCGGGGCGTAGCATAGTGGTAGTGTGCTCGCTTTGGGAGCGAGTGGTCCGAGTTCGATTCTCGGCGCCCCGACTATGGTTTGTACCAACGGTCTCAAACTGGTACTTGAAGCCCCGGGGAGTTGCGAGCTTACTTTGGCGCAGTTGTTACATTGTCTTTGGGTTATGCGTTTCTTGCCAGTCTAAAAAGACACACAATGAGTGCTTACAGCTCTTGCGCCCGCGTGCTATAGTGCACCCATGAAGGTCTTACCAAAAACACAGTTTGGCGACCCGATACTCCAAACGCGCGCAAAAGACGTGTCGACGTCGTTTCTCAAAACCACGGCGTGCAAAACGCTTATCAAAGAAATGATATACACCATGCGCCGCGCGGGCGGTGTGGGTATTGCCGCGCCTCAAGTTGGCAAAAACCTACGCTTGGCGGTGATGGAAATGCGCCCAACACCGACCCGTCCTCATCTTGAGAGGAGGGGTCCAGTCGTTGTTATCAATCCGACTATTCTGAAGCTCTCAAAGAAAACGGTAAGCGATTGGGAGGGATGCTTGAGTCTGCAGGGTGTGCGAGGGCTTGTGCCGCGTGCAGAGCGGGTAACGGTCGAGTATACCAACGAGCAGGGAGAGAGAGTGACTGAACACGCCGAGGGGTTTTGGGCGCGTATTTTCCAGCACGAGATCGATCATCTCGACGGAGTGGTGTATGTAGAGCGGATGCAAGATATGAAAACGCTGATGACGGTCGATGAATTCAAAAAGCGGGTGGTGAAGAAAAGATAGCGTGTACTGTTCTCAACAATACGTGAACCCCTGAACACTCAAAAAGTAGCACATGACAGCGAAACGCCCGCACACGGGCAGCAGGTCATTACCGCGTGCGCCTTCATCCATCAGGAATTTGACGGTGTTACAAAAGTATTCCTGCCACGTCGCGCCGAGACCAAGAAGTTTCTTCCGGGCGTGTTTGAATTGCCGGGCGGACATATAGATTTTGGTGAGAATTTAACAGATGGACTGACCCGAGAAATTCGTGAGAAGTTTGGGGTTGATGTGTCGATTGGAGACCCTTTTGCTGCATTTACCTATGTCAACGACATCAAAGGGTTTCATTCGGTAGAGGTGGTGTTTTTTGGAACATTCTCTGATTCTATTGAGAACATATCTTGCAATCCCGAAGATCACTCAGGGTTTGAATGGTTCACTCGAGAAGAAGTGGTAGCCCGAAGAGGAGAGATCCAGGTGGGGCAATACGCAGATCTTGATTCCGACGGCGATCCGAAATACGTGGCAATATTAAGAGGGTTCGACATGCTCAATGCCGGATCAACTCACGGACAGCTGAATCATTGGCAGAATAAGATCGACACATGGGCGCAACGTTTGGAGAAGCCGTACTGGGAGCCCTTGTCGCAGTATGCGCGGGTGGTGGAGGAGGTTGGTGAGGTCGGTCGGCTTCTCAACCATCTGTATGGGGACAAACCGAAGAAGCAAGAGGAGGCGCGGCAGGAGCTTGGTGAGGAAATTGCAGATGTACTGTTTGCGCTCATATGCATCGCAAATCGTCACGATATCGATCTTGATGCAGAGATGGAAAAGGTGCTGGCAAAGTGTTACGATCGAGATGGTGAGCGCTTTAAGAAGAGATCTACCAGCTAATGCAGCATACTATGAAAAACATTTACATGAGCTCAGAAGCATCCGGTCTTCCACTCTCAGGCGCGATTGAGGTAGATGGCACGCTCTATATTTCGGGGCAGATCCACATCAACGAAGAGACGGGCGAACTGCTCGGTTCAACCATTGAGGAAAAGACACATGCCACGATGAAAAATATCGAAGTGTTGTTGCACCAAGCGGGCTATACCTTTGCCGATGTGGTACAGACGCACATTTATCTTCCCGATCTTGGTAATGCGTCCAAGGTAAACGAAGTCTATGCAAGTTACTTTTCTCACCCTATGCCAACGCGTGCAATGCTCGGTGTTGCCGCACTTCCGCTTGGTGCGGATATTGAGATAACGGCGATTGCGCGGAAATAACATGGGAGCATACATTGAGATAAACGATACCTTGCGACTCTCAAAAGAGCAGGGTTTTCCTGTGCAGTTGGATATAGATACGCATATTCATAACCCCTTTTCCTTGAGACAAGTGGAAGAGAAGACCTTTTCATTTACCGAAAAGTCGGGGATTCGAGTATACAAAATCCCGCCCGTTCGGAATTTCTTGGTTGAGGACATTGATGGAAAGTGGCTGAATTGGGGACTGTGTCACATAGTGCACATTGAGCATGATTATGTGCGAAAGGTTACAAGTGGAGTTTACAAAATAATCCATCTCAATACACCCGAAGAAATGAAACAAGCTTTTTGGCTGATTGATAGAGTTGCTGAACATGACTATTTTTCCTGAATTGATTGTATAGTATGCCCGCTCATCCCTATTCGCAACCGTATCTTGGTAAAATCGTTACCGTCGTCATCGACCGTCCGCTCGGTACGAAACATCCCACACACAATTACTGGTATCCGGTGAATTACGGCTTTATCGAGGGGACGACGGCGCCCGACGGTGGCGGTGTCGATGCCTATGTGCTTGGTGTATTCAAACCGCTTACGTCATTTGAGGGACGCGTCATTGCGATCATCCATCGCACCGATGATGACGATGACAAGCTGGTCGTGGTGCCACTTGAGGCAGAGCACGATATTGCATACACCGACGAGCATATTCGTGCATTGACGCAATTCCAAGAGCGATTTTTTCGATCGGAGATAGTACGAAGCTAAAACGCAGGAACGATGAAAAGCTAAAGTCGGTCGCAAGAGTGTTGCGACCGACCGAATTTACATCATTTCAGCAGTGCCAGGCCCTGCGCTCTTGCAACTGCATTTCGATGTCCAGTGAAAGATCATAGACCTCGATCACCCCCTGCATGTCTTTGTGGTGGTACTCATCCACCTTTTTTCTGGCCGACTCGTTCGGAGCGACATACACCGGATAGTTGTCCATGTCGAACGTGTCGCACACAACGAGCATGTGGGTGGCGCCCTGGTCGATCGCGTGTTCAAGCCACCCGCGGATAGTTGTAACGGTTGTCATCGTATACCCCTTTCAGTTCATCAGGGAAAGCGTAACGCGAGCCTGTTGTATCCGGCCCAAGAGCCGAACGTACAGACCGAGCGACGAGTCTTTGAGTGCGTTTGCGATCATCTCAGACTCGTCAAGGTAGCAAGCGATCTTGTCTCGACCCCAAAATGCCGGGAAGATTTTGAGGTTCGAGGTTCGATCTGCAAGTTTCACCACCTGCATCCAGCGAGGAGCCTGCACGAGGCGCGCCAGGTTTTCACGAAGCAAGCAAGACTTGTCGATACCTTCTCTTGTCCCGAGTGACGCATCCTTGCTCATCGCCGCAACGCCATGAGCGATTTCGGAACCGAACTGGTCGGCAATGTTCTCCGGCGTGACGCCGGTATCCTCAACGGTGTCATGCAAAATGGCAAGGACTGATGCCTTTTCCATCTCTTCGACCGGCAAGCCGGAGTGATAGATGACCTCGTTGGCGACGTCAATGGCATGAAACACATACGGGATGTGCTCGTTGCCTTTGCGCACCTGATTGCCGTGCGCGATCGTGGCAAACAGGATGGCTTGGTTGATGCGGGCGTTTTTGCCGGGTGCGAACGCGGGCATAGTCGTGCTCCTTTCGGGTCTTGTATGGCCCACGTACACTGTAGCCAGAATACTTTAATATGTACGACGTAATAGCAAAAAATGTTCTTTTTGAGTACATTTTCTATGAAAAATGTATAAAATATGACATACTAGTTTTGTAAAAATACATTACAATATGGATTACTTTTCACTCCTCCTCGACTGCGGACTCACCAAAAAAGAGGCAAGTACCTATCTCGCGTTGTGGCAACGTGGCGATATGACGTTGTCCAAGATCAGTCATCATACGCATATCAACAGACCCGCTTTATATCACGTGTTGCCGGCATTACTCGAGAAGGGATTAGTGACAGAGCGTACGCAGGGAAAGCGTACGCTCTATCGAGCCGAAACTCCTGAGCGCATTGAGTCGTTGCTTATTGAGCGTCAGCGTAAGGTCTCCGTAGGTCTGCAGAAGTTGGTCGCTGAACGCGCGGAGCAGAAAAACAACAGACCCATTGTCCAGTTTTTTGAAGGACCACACGCAACAACGTTTGTATTTGACGACATAGCGCTTGCTGTGCCTCGGGGTGGCTTGTACTATCGCTACTCCTCAAAGGTGTCTCCTAATAGTGAAGGGTTTGAAAACTCCACCTACTATCGCTTGCGAGAATCAAAACAAATAGAGCGCATGGTCATCACCAGCGAAGAGAAGCTGGCACGAAAAGAGCAAAAGCTAAACAGGCATATAAAGGCGATACCGAACTCCCTCGATCTGTTTGAAGATAATATTTCATTACTCATCTACGGAAACAAAACCGCATACATTGATTATGAGTCTATGACGTCTATCGTGATCGAGTCTCCCAAGATCGCGCGGTTTCAGGAGAAGTTGTTTAAGGCGTTGTATAGATTTTTACCGACGAAGGAAAAATGAATTGATCACCACACCATACAAGAGAAGCCGGCAGCTCCCACGCTCTTTGCCCCCGTCCATTTTTTGTGGCATTATGTGTTCATATTTCCGGCTTTGTGCGCGTAGACGCGCGTTTTGGCGTATGGCGAAAGAATTGGACACACCTCACGTCTTTACCAGTAGTGAACCCATCGGATGGATCAAGAACAGCAGTTTCTGCAAGCCTTTGATGACCATGCGGACGAATTGTTCCGCCATGCGTATTTTCGGGTGAGTAATCGAGAAACAGCTCGTGACTTGGTACAAGATGCGTATACCAAAGTGTGGGAGTACGTGGCAAAGGGAAACACGGTTGAGCAATTTCGCCCATTTTTATACCGTACGCTCAATAACGTGATCATCGATGAGTATCGCAAGCGTCGCACCGAGTCGCTCGATACGATACTTGCCGAGGAGGGTGTGCACGAAATGCGCTTCGATGAGTTGGTAACCGGAGGGAAAGACGAGCACGAGTTTGCGCTCGATGCCGGGCAGGTACACGATCTGCTCGCGACGCTCCCGGAGCACTACCGTCGCGTGGTCGTACTGCGCTTTATCGATGAACTGCAACCGCAAGAAATTGCTGAAATGATCGGAGAGAGCGTAAATGTGGTATCGGTGCGGATCCATCGCGGCATCGCGTCTTTGAAGAAAGAGTATGCTCGGCGTATGTCTGATACACAGTCACCATAGAACGAGCTTTACACAACCATGACATCATTTGAAGAACAACTGCATACAAGCGCACAAACCGTATCCCTCTCGCAACAAGAGCGCGAGGAGATGCGCGCGTATCTTGCTGAGTATCAGTCGCATATGCCGAGGCGAGGGATTGGTGCCGTCGAGGCAAGTCATGGTCTAAAGAGTGGGTTTGGCGTGAGGAACCTCTTTGGATTTGCACGTGCGCGCGGTATGGCGTGGACGATGGCGGGACTGCTCCTCATGACGACCAGCGGTATTACGTATGCTGCGGAAAGTGCCGTGCCGGGCGACATCCTTCATGGCCTTAAGGTTAATGTAAACGAGGAAGTGGTGCGTGCATTTTCTTTTGGCGCCGAGGCGCGCATGCTGTGGGAGGCGCGCCGTGCCGAGCGTCGTCTTGAAGAGGCGGGCAAGCTTGCCGCGACTGGTGCACTTACCCCCGAGCGCGAGCGCCAGGTCGCCGAGCAATTTGAGCGTCATATTGAACGGGTGAGTGAGCAGACGGCAGTGCTGGGTGCTGACGATCCGGCGCGTGCGGACGATGTCAACAACTTGCTTGAGAACGCATTTTCCGCGCATGAGGCGATTCTTGTGTCACTGGCAATTGAGGAGCAATTGAGCGCGGAATCAGTCAAAGCGCTTGCGAGTAGGGTGCGTGGTGTTGCGCGCGAGTTTCGCCGGGTGCAATCACAGACCGAAGAAGTGCTTGCGGTTGCAGGCGAAGCATTGGAAGAAGAAGATGAACAATCAACTTTTTCAGAATTGCCGGTATATGACCAGCGCATTATGGTGCAGAGAATGCGTGAAGGAGCCGAGAAATCTCTGCGTACGGCGGAAAATCGGGTAACTCGTATGTCGCTCATCAGCGATCGCGACCTCTCGACCTCAAAAGCACGTCTTACCGAGATACGCGCGGTGCACGAGCAGGCGCGTGCAAACTATACTGCAGGCGAATTGGAGCTTTCATACGCACGGTACAAGGCGGTGCGCTCAGTAAGCGATCGTCT
Organism: Candidatus Kaiserbacteria bacterium; assembly: GCA_003561715.1. Taxonomy (GTDB): domain Bacteria; phylum Patescibacteriota; class Minisyncoccia; order Phycocordibacterales; family UBA12088; genus CSSED11-315. Next base: position 7,650 of record PWVU01000161.1, read on the forward strand.
CACGCGATTCCTCGATGCGCAACGCAACCTTGCTATTGACGCGCTTTCGCTAGATCTTGCCGAGGAACTCTTGTTTGCGCAAGGCACTACCGAGGAGGGGGTGAGCCAAATCGCAACACTTGTATTTGATACACTTGATGAGAAAAAAGCGACCGTGGAGGAGTCGATCTCGGCGCTCTCGATGGAAGAGGTCTTGGGTGAACTTGCCGAATCTGATCGTGCTGAGGTGGAGAGTTTGCTCAAGCGTGCGCGTGCATTGGTGGTGCGTGCGACTCTTGCCGAGCAGACGGATGATACTGATGAAGCGGCACGTTTCTATGTGCATGCCGAGGAGGTGCTTGAAGACGTGCGCACTATTTTGCTCTCTCCGCGGTCGACTGATGAATCCTCCGAAGAACACGATCGCAAGGAGTCCGATGAGCATGATCGTTCCGATGAGGAGGGTGTGGAATTGGATGAAAAGCCAGAGAATCAACATGCAACCGGTACCGTATCTATTACGCAGGTCTTTAAAGATGGCATACACACCTTGCAGGGAGTCTTGGACGACGTGTGTGAGGTAGAAGCGACCGTGTCCAGCGAGGAGTCCGGATTGGTGGTGCGTCTGACGCGTACGGAAACCGAAGAGGACACTGATGCGTGTGAGCGAGCGAATCCGGGAGAATTTACGGCTACGATTGAGGCACCTCAAAATGACGCGCTTACCGAGGTATATGTTGATGAGGTTGAAGTGCCGCATCGTGTTGTCACATATGATGATATGAAAACCAACGATAGTGACATAATCCCTGAAGATGATAAAGAGAAACAGTCCAGTGCGCCCTTGCGCGGCTATCGTGCGACGAATGAGCTGGTCAACCGAATGATTGATGACTTGAAGAATGCATTATAGCAACGGATCTTAGCTCGCTTTGCTATACGAGATGCAAAACACCGCGCCGTATCCACGGCGCGGTGTTTTGACGCGCAAGGTAGAGCGCTCTATACTTAGGCGATATGCACATCACCATCATAAACGACTGCTCCGACGAGAATGTCGTAGGGCGCCAACTCGCCCGTGTCGCCACACTTACGGACGCAAGTGTCGGCTTTATCGGTTTGGGGGCGTACGGTGATATGGCGGCGGCAGGCAATCTTATCGATGCGCTTGATGCGCACGAAGGCACGCGCGGTGCGGTTTTGGTAAATGTGGCGCCGCGCCACGGTGGTGGTAAGAAATGGAGCAACGGCACGCCGTTTTGTTATTTTTGGCACAATCACACCCTTGTTATCGCAACATTTGGTGGACACACGCTCTCGCTGGTGAAAAAGCTCGACCTGGTCGAGCGGGTAAGCTTGATTGATGTACATGCAGTGGTGGACAAGATGGCGCGAGAGCATCTGCTTGATGAGAAGATGGCAGAGCGGGTGAATACAACGCAATTTCGCAGTTTTGATTTTGTGCCGCGTGTCGCTTCATATATCCTGCGTGAGAACGAGCCACCGGCAACCCAGGTCACGCTGGACGAAGTCGTTGATATGCCCTCGGTTGTGTGGTGGGTGGACAATTTCGGCAACGTCAAGACGAGTTTGTTGCCGGACGAGGCCGGGTTTGAGGCGGGGAAGACGATCATTGTAAACGATGAAAAGTTGTTATGTTATACGCGTCTTGCCGATGTGCCGGATGGGGAGCGCGCTGTCATTATCGGCTCGTCAGGAGTGGGTGCGCAGAGATTTTTGGAGATCGTCGTGCAGGGCAAGCGCGCGTGTGATGCGTTTGGGCTTTCGATAGGGAGTGAGGTGGTGATTGGGTAGGGGTTTAGGGTGTTAGGAAAGGAGTTAGGGAAAAAATTAGGGAAGTTAGGAATGTTAGGGAAGTTAGGAATTAGAAACCACAAAGCGCCCGCGAAGCGGGCGCTTTGTGGTGTGGGGCAAGAGCGGCGAGGCTTCGCCTCGCCGCTCTGGTATACTGCATGTGCGCGGTTCAGCGCAATCGGAGACTTGTCGGCGCTATCCTGACCGGAGCGGGCGCCCACGATATCTCCGAGACCCTCGTCGCAACCGAACTGCCGGAACCATATCGGCGGGCGGTCAACAACAAACAGCCCTTTAATCAAGAAAAGGCGACGAGTGAGCTCGCGGTGCAACGCCGCGACTCTTTTTATAACACAAACATCCCGTCTTTATAGATCACCTTGGTTGAGCCATCCTTCAGATGCGCGGTCACTATTCGATCAGTCGTTGAAAACATATCAGTATGAACGGACGAGTCGTTAATACCAAGTCGCTTCTTTTTGGCGGGCGTGAGCGTCTTCAGGTCGCCGGTATAGGCATCCGGGTACCCAAAGCCAAGCGCCACGTGCGTATTGCCATACGGACCACCCATATTCTCGTCGAAGATCGTGTGCGCCATAAACTTGGTGATACGCGACAAGCGCTTGTCGGTAAGCGAAAATTCGCCGACTCGATCGGCTCCCTCGGTTGCGATCATTGCTTTTAGCACCTTTTCATTCTTGGTCGCTTTGCTTTTGATGACCCGCCCCTTTTCAAACCACAGCTCGATGCCTTCGATCCTGTTTCCGTAGCGCAAGAGGGGTTGGTTGAAGCGGATCCACCCTTCGGTCTCTCTGCAATCGGGCGTGGTAAATATCTCAAATGAGGGGATATTGCGCCCGCTTCCCGCAAGCCACTGTCGCGTTTCGCCCGGGGTGACCCACAGATCGACATCCTCGCCCTCAATATGGAGCTCATCGATTGTGGGTGTGAGCGCGTCAAGTTTGCGCTTGGTTGCTCCGAGCATCTTAAAGGCGTGTTTCCACTCTTTGATCGGGTCTTTTGCATCCAGATAGCAGGCATTGATGATCTGTTGCCAATACTCCTTTTCGGACAGTCCTGCCTCGCGCGCCATAGCGGGTGTGCCATAGACGCACAGCGTCCAGGTGAACTTCCCCGCATGCTCTTTCTTAAAGCGCCAGTCCATGAACGGGCGAAATGCTTTGCCCTTGCGCATGATCTTTTTTGAGTCGATACCGTCAAGCGAATGCGGATTCTCGTCAGCCACAATATAAAGAAAGTGATCGATCTCGTCGATCAAGCCCTTCATGTATTTCTGCGGAAACCAATCGAGCTGTGCAGGGGAGGCGAGCTCATAAAAGTCGCGATCAAATTGGTAGCGCTCCCAGGTGGCGGGCATATAGTTGGTAATGACATTGCCGCCGGCTTTCAGTATCTCACGCCGGCACAGCATAAAAAGCGGCTTGGCGGCCTCGGAGGTTACCAAATACACCGTGTCGCCCTTTTTGATACCCTTGCCGCCACCGAGCGCAAAGCGCACCAAGACGCGGGCATAGTTTTCGAGGATGTGAGTGGGAGGAACAAACATAGATGAAAGAGAAAAAAGTAAAGAGTAAAGATGCAGTTGCTAATGATGAATTAAGGATCGTGAATTAAGAATGTAATCTGGAATGAGGAATTGAGACATGCAGGGTTAAAACAGCAACAGGCAAAATTGCGGTGTGCGACTGGGTCGCGTAGCACTTACGATAGCAGGGATGAGGAAGGGGAGCAACAAGTAGGGGTTAGGGGGGTTAGGGGCTAGGAATTAGAAAACGAGAATAAGAAGTGGTGTTGCAGGGTTAGTTTTCAGTTTTGAGTGGCGGTGTGCGTCACACAATGCATCTCGGGTAATATGAGACGCGATTCATTTCTTGGAGTACGTAGTGAGAAAGGCGG
>PWVU01000067.1 GCA_003561715.1 Candidatus Kaiserbacteria bacterium
CGCGTCCCTCATCGATCAAGACAATCATATTGGCACTACCCCAGGTACCATCACCGATGGTGACGTCATGACCACGATCACGCAGATTCGCTATAACTTCGTCCGGATGCCCTTCTTCCAGCTGAAGCGTATTGCGTATCTGGTACGAATAGACCGTGGACGGGAACGCAGTCGATATAAAGCGCGGGCGCGCCACGGCTTCTTGTGCGGACAGACCCTGATGCACCACGCCGACAAATTGCTGTATCTGCCCTTGTGATTGCGAGTCGGCACCGGTATTACCTCCCAAGATAGAGAGTCTTCCATCACGAAACGCCATATACGGATTAGACGTATGGCGCACCTTAAAACCCGGCGCTACCTGATTCGGTCCGTCGTCTATCGCAAGAAACCGCATGCGATGATTGATATGAATGCCGGTATTGGGAACCACAAAGAACTGCGCACCGAGGCTTGTCGTAACTGCAGCACCGTTACCAAAGCGATCAGTCACATGAAAAGTAGTGGTATTGCCAAGGTCGGGGTCAAGCGGCTCGAATCCATCAGCGATAGGCCAGGTCATGGCTTGATTCATATCAATACGTGCACGCTGTTGAGCAGCATGAGTGTCGGAAAGCAATCCTTCGACCGGAACCGATACTCGTGCGGGGTCGCCCACATGGAAATGACGGTCAGTGAATGCAAGCTTTATCGCCTCCGCCATCAAATGTATTGAATCTGCGCTGAGCGATGCGTATTGTGAGAGATTGTATCCATCCAAAATACCTAGTCCAATAAGCATGGTAATGCCTTGGCTATTGGGCGGATTTTGATACACGGTAATATCGTCCCCATACTCGATTGATATGGGTTCGACTAGGTCGGTCGCAAAGTTTTCAAAATCAGATCGAATAAGGTAACCACTTTGTTGCTCTGAGAATGCCACGATCGACTCAGCAATTGGTCCACGATAAAAATGGTCTCGTGCCGCCTGTATCGCCACCTCGCGCCCCTCCCCGCGTGCCGCATCATACGCTCGCACGAGCGACTCGAACGTCTCCGCCATATCATGCTGGTACACGGTCTCTCCCGCTGAGAGCATAGTACCTCCCGGAAAATAGATTTCCGCGGTTGCGGGTCGCGCAAACGTTTGTGAGCGCTGTCGAGAAAGCCATTCGACCATGCCCTCACTTGCAGGATGTCCTTCACGCGCAATACGAATTGCCGGCGCAAGCACGTCGCCCAGATCAAGTTCGCCATACTCACGTAGCCATACCATCCACCCATCCCACGCGCCCGGTACAATCGCCTGATGCATACCCGGCTCTCCCGCCCTTTCTGCGTAGTCGGCTACCGAGGCAAGACTCCCGGTCGGACCGACCCCATCCAAGCTGGTCACGCGCTCTTGCGAGGCGTCATAGTAGAGCGCCCACGTACCACCTCCCAACACGCTCGAAAACCACGGCTCCACTACGCTCAGTGTTGCCGCAACGGCAACTGCGGCGTCCGCCGCGGTACCTCCCATAGCAAGCACTTCGAAGCCGGCTTCGGTCGCAAGCTCGTGTGAAGAGACAATAGCCTCGACGTGATCATTGGGAGTCTCTTGGTCGACAACCGTTGCAACTGGGGCTTCGCTATCGATTCTGTCATTCACTACTGCAAACAACACCACCGCACCAACACCCACAAGCGCAACACACAACAAGATGAAGAGTCGTTTCAACATGCACCCAGTCTATCATACTGACAAGGTACGTGAACCCCGTGCCTGTTGCATTATCGTCTTTCGACGATTCTATCGTACACTTTTCGTACATATGGCAGACATACCCGCCGATTATAACAAGATCTTATTTCTCCAGATCAAGTACCACATCAATATTCAGCTTCGCCACGAACTCCGGCACGTGTGATACCACCACCAGTGGTCCCTTGTAGTCGTGAAGCGCTTTGGCAATAACGGGAATATGGCGGAAGTTGATGTGATTGGTCGGCTCATCCAGTATGAGCAATCCCGGCTCCATCAACACCAAGCGCGCAAATGAGACCAACCCTTTCTGCCCTTCGGAGAGCGCGCCGATCTTGGTGTGAATGAGATCTGCAGTGATCAAAAATCCCGCCGCTGTTTTACGCATACGCTCTTCGACCTTTTCATCCATTGCGGACATAAGCGATTGATAGACCGTATCGTCAAAATCAAGCGTCGAGAAATCTTGTCGGTAGTAGCCCACCTTGGTGCCGGGCGCAATCGCGGCTCCTTCGGCGACACCTTCAGCCAGTGACTCAAGAAGCGTACTTTTGCCAATACCATTAGGTCCTTTCAAAAGCAGATGCATCCCTTTGCGCAATTCGATATCCGCTTTGCGCGTTACCGGTTTGTGTGTCTTGGGATCAAGACGCGTGAATGAGGTGATCGTGAGAATGTTTCCGGCGATACCATCCTGCATGGGAATCGTAAACGAGCGAATGGTTTTGTCTTCTTTGCGCACTTCGACCTTACTCTCTTGTGCCTCCGCCGCTGACTCGCGCATGCGCTTAGCCACCGCACGCAAATTACCTCCCTTATGTGCAAAGAAATTCGCTTTCTCTTTCTTCTCAATGATCTTTTTTTCCATCTGCGCGTTGAGGCGCTGTTCTTTTGCAACACGGGTGGATATCTCTCGGAGTACCGTGTGATAATTGCCGGCATACTGTTCCAGCTTCCGCGTCTGCGTGTTGAGATACAACACGCCATCCGAGAACGCGTTAAGAAAATCCGCATCATGCGAAATGACCATAACCGTCTTTGAGTACGCTTTCAAAAATTCGGTCAGATGCTCAATGCCCGCATGGTCGAGATTATTGGTCGGTTCATCCAATAACAACAGATCGGGATTCTGAATAAGCGCGGAAGCGAGCAAAAGACGCGCTTGTTGCCCTCCTGAAAAGGTACGTACGATGCGATCATGCATCTTCTCGTGCCC
>PWVU01000127.1 GCA_003561715.1 Candidatus Kaiserbacteria bacterium
ACTTGAACAGTTACATAACATCGGTTTTGAGATACGCCAGTTTCTCAAACGTCTTCTATAGCATGTGATATGTCACGATGGAGGCGATATTTGTTATGACACCAAGAGACTGCTAACACCCCCCTCTCTTGCCTCCTCTTGACATTGGCAACAGCCTCTGTTATAGTCAGGGGGGCCAGGTAAATGAAAAGCAGGAGGAAAAGACAGTGCCCAGTCAATATAGGATAAGCGATTTTCGTAAGTTTCTAAGAGACCATGTTTCCAAGGGCATCAAGGTGCGAGGGGGCAGTTGTGATTCAGATAGGAGAAATGCCTATGTTAGGGGGGGGAAGCCCTACGGCCGGTTCTCTCCCGCAGAGGTCTTTGCCCTGGAAAGACTGGGCATAGAGGCTGGGCCGGGACCCGCAATCTTCAGGGAGAAGGAATGGATTGCCATTCTAGAGGAGGAAAAGAGGAAGAGGAAGGAAAGGGAAAAAGGCAAAGACTGACAGGGGACAGAACCCAAGAAGGACGGGGGGGGTGCCATGGTCAACAAGGAAACGCTTCAAGCAGTTGTGTGCAAGGCCCTCAATACTCTTCATTGCGTCATGGATTATTCCCATGAACAGATCATGGAGGATGATCTGGCTCGGCTCATAGATGCAACAATGGGCGTGGCGATCGACCTTCAGTTAGAGATCATGACCAAAAGGAGCAGGAATGGGAACAACTAAAACAGAGATCGAGAAAGAATGCCTTCTTCTTCACTCCAAACCGGTAAAAGCGACCATGGACGTGAGCTGGGACGGCGCTTTGGGGGAACCTATCCCCCTGTGTGAAGATTGCTATAAAGCAGCATTTGGAAAGGGGATTGGGTACAAAATCGTGCATTACGATCCTAGTAACGAGGTGTCTGGCCTCCAAGTAATCAACCCAGAGAGCAGAAGGGTTATCGAGGATCATCTGTGGTTCTATACAAGAAACAGACTTTCTCCTCTGTTCAAGAGCATGGAGAGGGCGGGTGAGATTGCTGAGAAGATTGCCTCTTTGGAATGGGAGATTGCTGAGATAATCGAGGGGATAAAGAGCCTCCATTCTCGTGATCTACAGGAACTCGGCTATGAGAACATTTACGCATTCACAAAGTCGATTGGAATAGATAGCGCCACAGCAAAAAGGCTGATACGCGCTGTAAGGAACGCCAAGGGCAATGGGCAAGAAACTAACGGGCAATCCAAAACCGGGACCAGTCCCCGGCTTATGGGGGGCTATCGCTCGGAGAAAAAGCTGTCTAGTGACCCCGGTTGATGAAAGTGCTATAATGTGTCTGCCAGGCTCCTGTTCTCTGCTTCGCGTAACACCCCTTGCAGGAGAAGGGGGGAGGGAGAAGCGCTCTCCTTCCCCCCTTCGCCCTGAAGGCCCCCCAGAGGCCCGAGAACGGCCTCGGCGTTTCTCGGGGGATAAGAGCACGCTTTTTGCCCCGCAGGGCAAAGGAGGGCCTCTCAGGCGGCCTGGAAGGAAAGCTCCCCCGCTTGCCCCCCCTCCTTCAATGGCTGCTCTCCCCTTGATGTAGGTCAGGAAGTGTGCTATAATACCCTTACTATGAAGCCCGGAAATACAGGTGCTTTCTCAATTCCAGAATTTGTTCAGGCAACTTTTCTTTTCCGGGCAGGGCTGGGCTCAAAAGAGGGACCGGGAAGGTGGCCTTTTTTGAAGGAGGGAACCACAGGAGCAAGAGGATTCCTTGACTTGTTGTTTGGACGGGTATATGGTAGGCAAGATTCGGCCACAGAGGGGTCGAATACAAGGAGGTGTGTATGGAAGGAATACCGCAGGCAACGCTTCTCTTGGTGAACCTCGTTGTCTCTCCGTTGAGTGTCCGCGTTCTCCAGGCGTTCAAGCGCTGGTCGGGTCTCAGCGGAAGACCGATGGCCTACATTGCAGTAGGCTTCTCGTTCGGCCTCGGGGCGCTTGTGGCGGTTGCGTTCGGGCTTGTTACAGCCAGAGAGGCTCTCAGCCCCTACGTACTGCTCGGCTCTGGAGGCATCGTGTCGGCCCTTGCAGGGCTGATCTACAACGTCCTCAAGGAAAGATTGGGTTTGGGAGACCATGAACCCAAGAACAAGTGAGGTAAGCATGAAGAAACTCTTTATAGTTGTTGGAATCTTGGCTGCTGCGGCCACGATGGCCATGGCTCAGGTACCTTGTGACCCGTGGGAGGACCCTTGCCCGGATCAGTCCGAGCCACCGTGCTTCGACTGCGAGACGGGCGGCGTCTTCGCCGGGGTGGAACTTACCCCGTGGGTGAAGCGCGGTGAACCCACCGTCATGCCTACGTTCTTGATCGGTTGGGAGGGTAGGCCGACTGGGCGCTATCTCACGTCCTTCATCGGCACCTTCGGATTCCAGAACCCCGCCATTCTCGACGACTGGTACATGCTGAACGTGACCGTGATGACGCGAATGCCACGGCTCTACCAGTTGCGGTATGGCATCGGGTTCGAGACATGGTTCATCTACGACTCGGGGCAGCTTCTAGGCTCATACTGGCGGAATCGAGTCAAGTTCTCGGCCAACGCTACGTTATCGGTCCAGATCGGGGGCGCGCGTGTCTACGCGAAGGCCCATCTGCCCCTACCTGTGCCGACCGGCTCGCCGTACCTCGGTGCCACTTTGAGCTTGGGAGCGTATATTGTGCTGCCTGAGTTATTCCCAGGGCTATGACCGCCAAGATCGCACGCGGAGCGGCCATCTTCGCCGCTCTCGGCCTTCTGAGTGGCTGCGCCATGATTGACCCCGTACCTGAGTGCCCTGGGCCTGATCCGTGCGTAGACCTTATCGTACAAATCGTCCCGCCCCTGTCTGTCGTGCTTGACGCACGGCGCATGGGCGGGGCGGAGTACGACTGGTATCTCGCAGGAGGTGCTTATGGCAACGAAGGCTGGTCCGTTCTTGGACACGG
>PWVU01000122.1 GCA_003561715.1 Candidatus Kaiserbacteria bacterium
CAAAGCACATCACTTATCAGCTATATACTAGACGTCTATGAACAAAGCAGATTTGGTAAACAAGGTGCACGATGTCTTAGACTGCACCAAGGCCGATGCTGAGCGCGCTGTCGAAGCGATCATTGATGAGATCACCGGCGCGCTGAAGAAAGGTGACGAGGTCTCAGTTGCAGGTCTCGGTATCTTCTCCGCAAAGATGCGCCCGGCTCGTACCGGCCGCAACCCGCGCACCGGCGAGTCGATCGAGGTTCCAGCGATGCGTGTACCGAAGTTCCGCGCCGCAAAAGCGCTGAAAGATGCGGTGAAGTAAGGGAATAGAGAGATTTTTTCGAAGTTCGAAAAAGCACAAAGACCCTCACGAGGGTCTTTGTGCTTTTTCGACGCACTATTGCGCACCCGTGTAAGTTCGCAATGCGACCGAGAATGCCTTTGGATCCCTATCGGTCAAAACATGCTCGGGGAGCGCCGACACACGCTCTGCAATATTGTCATACGGTTTCCATAACGCACGCTCGTCTATGAGACCTCGCTCCGAAAGCGCCTCGATCAGAGTACCGGTCAAGAATCGCGAGCGCGGGGAAAGCGCATAGCGAGTGTGAATTGTCGCAAGCGGATCGAACAGCTCCGTTGTGCAGTTGGCAAACAGCGTATTGTAAAAGCGTGGACGGTCGAACAATACGTTGGTCTTTTCCGCAAGCTCCTTAAACAACACCCGTGTCTGCTCTTTCGAGAAGACCAACGGTACCATAAGGAGTTCGTTTCGCCTGCGTAATGCGCGCAAACTCAAAAGATCGCGCTCGGTACCCCACTGGTACATCAGCTCATACTCCCGAAAGAGCGCACGAAATGGGCGAAATCCTTGTTTTAACCGTCTGCGCGCCTCAATGGAAACCCCATACGCTCGCCCATCAGTAAGCTCAAATACGAGAAAGACGTGGGCGATGCGCTTGGCGAACATAAAGGGTTCAACTACCACCCATGCACGCGCAAACTCTTCATACGCCACCGTATCAGTGTGATAGTCCTGCGCATAGCGTCCGGCGCTCTTGGCATAGCGCCAATCACGCACATTCTTCAAGACCGCATCATGCTCGCGCAATTCGATACGCGGCAAATGCGCGTAGTCCATCTCCCACTCCCCCTCATGTGTCGGCTTCTTGCGCCATCTCGTCGCAAGGAAATACAGAAACGTGATGATACTGCCGAAAAACAGCGTGGTCATGTGCGCACCAGCATACCACGCCTCACCATTGTCTCACCACACACATCGTTGCTCATTTCTCACCATCTTTAACTCGCCCCCACGCAAGTTCAAACATCTGCCGAACGCCGTCGGCAATTTCGGTGCTTTCAATGATAATGCTCTGCCCTTCGCCCGCCGAGAGAATACGCACCATGCTCTCAGTCGCCTCGATCGAAACCTTAGAGGAATACTTCGCCATGGGCACAAATCGGATATCCCAACCAAACGCCTCGATGAGCTGATCAGCTGTTGTGTGTGCAGAGGGATGATCCGGCGTTAAACCACGCAATCGTGTGCCACTCTCTGCCAGGCGAGTAGTATGATCGCGTACGAGTTTGATAAAAGCGTCGGTTAGATCGGGAACAAATGCATAAAATCCCACTACCTCTTGCCCCTTCATATATCGCTCACTCACTTTGAGTGCTTCATTGAATCCTTCTTTCCCTTCAAAATACAGGATGTTCGGTTTACCATTCTTCTTTGCAAGCGCAAGCAGTTTCGGGAGAGCCGCCTCGGCATTTGCAATTTTTTTCTTTTCCTCCGCCACAAACTCGCGTGGGTCCTTCGCAATAAATACCTGCTTTTTCGCATGCGGGATTTTGAGCACCAAGCCGTGCTTGCGCAGCTCTTCAAGTACGATATACACGGTCGGGCGCTTCACCCCGCTTTTATTCGCAATTTCATACGCAGTCGCCTCGCCAAGCGACAGGAGCGCCATATATATCCGCGCTTCTTTGGGGGTAAGCCCAAGCGCCTCAAGTGCCGATTCAGGGTGCATATACCAAAAGCATACCGTGTTATGCAAAATAGTCAATAATTATGACTAATGTTGTACAATGTGTAAAAGTTCTATGTTTTCAATATATTTTCAAGTCTATTCTTTTATGCTTTGCTGACATGCCTTTGAGACATGATATACATACCACTGGTTAACCTAGCACAGGCGGGAGACAGAACGTGGTATACACCAAAGACACGTGGCTCGACACGGAGAAAGCCAAAGAAGAGCTTGGGCGGCTGGAGGCACATTTGCCTCATGAACCGGAGGAACTTCATGAGTTCGGGCGATACCTCGCAGGACGCATGAAGTCTGAGACCTCGCCGGTGGATTTCGGGATGTTTTACGCACTCGTCGTTTCCGATTTACAGCGAGGGAATCGTGCCGGCTTCTCTGGAGAGCCACAAGCCATCAAGAATGATCTTCTTGTCGGCAAGCCACACGGATTCTACCTCTATCTTCTGGATGCAATTCCTAGGATTGCCGGGGCCGTCTTTCCGACTTGGTTCGCTGAGCATGTCCGTAGGATTCTTGAGGAGTAAGATCGGTGAACGAGCAAAAACTGATCGTTGACACGCTGTCGAAACTGCAGGGGGTGGTTGAGAAAATATTGGCGTCAGCCCTTGGAGGTGCATTCTCATCTTTTCGTCAACCCGAGCCAGATATTCAGGTGGAGCTAAGTGCTCCAAGAAATAAAGAAGGTGGGGTTATTGTGGATAAGGTACAATTCGATATCGCACTTTCGTACATGATTGTTGACACAAACAGCAACAGATGTACAGAAATAGTTGTCCAATTATCGCTTTCTGGTAACGAGCTCTTCGGCCAGACAAAAGATAGAGCGAATTTCTTGCAATTAAACGCAAGAAAAAAAGGAGCAGAAGAAGCCTTTCTTTCGATAGTTGTAAA
>PWVU01000017.1 GCA_003561715.1 Candidatus Kaiserbacteria bacterium
ATGAAGTGCCTCGGTTGGCGTACACCGTTGGAAGTGTGGGATGTTGAAGTGGAGACATGGCGTGCTGAATACGCACATGCTAGAGTACGAAAAAACGCGCGGTGCGCGGTGGGGAGTTTATCAAAATAGGTGTTCGGAAGTTGGGGTCAGTGTAGCCCAATGTAGCTGAGCGAATAAAATCACATGTTTATATACTTGTCAAATCCATGGAAAGCCACTCTCAACCTCCAACCACCCGCTATGATACATAGCGTATGTATATACACATTACTTTCAAGGAACGAGAGCGAATCGGTATATTGAAGGCGCAGGGACTCAGTACACCATTCATTGCTCGCAGACTCGGTCGCGATCCCACCACGGTCGCAGGTGATGCGCCTGTGGTGGCAGGTTTGGGGCAGGTGAGTCCAAGTGGTTGGCAGAATGCCGCTAGGAGTGGGTAGAGCTTATTCTCTCCGAGATTGGGATGTACTTCTCGCAGTCGTTTGTGAGGTTATGCAATCGAGTATGTTTGAAAACATTTTTAGTGAGTCAGCACCGTGAGCAATCCTTTCAGAATTCCATGCAATTCACTTTTTGAGACTACGCCGAGTCTTTTGGTAAGGCGTTTTTTTGACACCGCGCGTACTTGAAACGCTATAGCTTCTGAATCATCCCTGAGTCCGCTTTTTGTAGTTGCTGAGATCGCTACACACGCGGGATACGCTTTGATCTTTGTGCTGAGCGGTACAACGATAACAATCGGGAGTGTTTCGTTCAGTGTATTGCCCGAGATTACAACGACCGGTCTCACACCAGCTTGTTCGGAACCGATCGCCGGCTCAAGATCCGCATACCATATTTCTCCTTGTCGCATACGCTCAATTTCGCGCTGTTATGGATACGTAATCATCCATACCCCACTCCGCAAGCTCTTCCATATCCGTGTCGCTTGCGGCTCGTTGGAAACCTTCACGGAGTGCCGTCCGCGCAAGCTCTAGTTTATAGGTTCGAATCGCCGCTTCCAATATTGCGCGCCGAGTGGTCTTTTTAGTTTCAGCTTGTTCATCAACCCATGCCATTATCTCGGGGTCGATCGTGCTGGTGAATGTTTTAGTTGTTTTCATACGTATGAGTATACGTATATTCGTACGTCTACGCAAGACTTTTTATTTCGCTCACAGTAGCTGCATGTGAGAACCTCATCCTCGCGCCTCATTCGCCCTCGCCCAATCATCGAAGACCGCTTCGATATTGTTGCCGTCGGGATCGAGCACAAACGCGGCATAGTATCCGGGATGATAATCGGGACGATATCCCGGTGCACCGTTATCGGCACCACCCGCCTTGAGCGCCGCATCATAGAACGCATCGACCGCGCTAATACTTGGAGCGCCGAATGCATAACACGAGCACGAGCGCTCACCACCCTTTTGTGTGCCGGTTTCGCTTAACCAGAAGTCACGCTTATTTCCGGCACAAAACCCAGCCACACGCTGTCCACTTCGACCATGATGTTCCTCTGAGAGCATGTAGCCTAATGGTGCCAATGCCACTTCGTAGAAGCGTTTGCTTTTCTCATAGTCGGAGACGCGTAGAGTGATGTGGTCGAGCATATACTTTTCTTAAAAAGCCGGCTACGCCGGAAAATCATTTGCACTTGTATTGTCAAAATGATTTAAACCTGCCACAGGGCAGGTTTAAATCATTTTGACTTCTATGTTGACTCCCGAGGGGAGGGTGAGGTTGGTGAGTGCCTCGATGACTTTCTGGGAAGGATTGAGAATATCGATAAGGCGCTTGTGGGTACGCATTTCAAATTGCTCACGCGCATCTTTGTAGACAAAAGCTGCACGATTGACGGTGTACTTCTTGATCTCGGTGGGAAGCGGAATGGGGCCCAGAATTTCGGCATCAAAACGGATCGCGGTGTCCATGATCTGCTTGACCGAAGCGTCGAGGAGTTTGTGTTCGTAGGCGCGAACGCGAATACGAAGCTTTGCAACAGGTTCCTCCGCCTGTTTGCTTGCTCGTTTGGTTGTTGTTTCGCTTGTAGCCATAAAACAAAGCGCGTATGCGCCAATGAACAGTGGCACTATAGTATCAGGTTCCGAAAATAATGCAAGGAAAATGACCGGTCAAGAGACCGGTCATGAAGGGAGCAGAACTACCGCTGATCTTGGACAACGCACGCTCCAGCTGGGCGCGCTGCTTCAGCCCGAAGCATCGACCTGGAATGCAGTGAACATAACCGCACTTCCCGTCTTAGCCATCGATTTGGTTGCGCGCCCTCACAGGAGCGTCGCCTCCCTCTCACCTCACATCTTCCTGAGCCTACTGGCTGAGCTCAGGGTGAAGTTTTCGTCCTGCTCCCTACTGGCAAATATATCTGAAACAAAAAAAAACGCAAGTGGTGTGGTTAATTCAACACAAAAACCGCTCTTTAGAGCGGTTTTTGTGAAGCTATTGTCTAAAGCCTAGAACCTCATTTACTAGAGCGTGTTCTGAAAGACCCAGATACAAGGCGCCGAGGAATGAAAACCCGAGGCGTATTAAACATACGTTGAGGGTTTGAATGACAAAGGCAACGACGTAGGTGGGGCTTTCAGGCGCGCTCTACGCAGTAATTTTAGTTACAACGCCTGCCCCTACCGTGCGGCCGCCTTCGCGGATCGCAAAGTGTTGCTGCTCCTCAAGCGCAACCGGTGCTACGAGCTTTACCTTGAATGTTACGGTGTCACCCGGCATAACCATTTCAACACCTTCCGCAAGCGCTACCTCGCCGGTTACGTCCGTGGTGCGGATGTAGAACTGCGGCTTGTAGCCGGTGAAGAACGGCGTGTGGCGTCCACCCTCTTCTTTCTTAAGAATATATACCTCCGCCTCAAAGTCGGTGTGCGGCGTGACCGAACCGGTCTTTGCCAATACCTGACCGCGGTGCACGTCTTCTTTTTTGGTGCCGCGCAAAAGGATACCGGCATTGTCGCCCGCCTGACCTTCTTGAAGCTGTTTGTTGAACATTTCAACGCCTGTAACGGTCGTTTTGGTTGTGTCCTTGATACCGACGATCTCAACCTCTTCGCCCACCTTGACAATTCCGCGCTCAATACGACCGGTAACAACGGTACCGCGCCCCTCGATCGAGAAGATGTCCTCAATCGGCATAAGGAACGGCTTGTCGGTCTCGCGCTCAGGCATCGGGAAGTACTCGTCCATCGCGTTGATAAGCTCCAAGACTTTCTCACCCCACTCACCGGATGGATCTTCAAGCGCCTTAAGACCGGAACCCTTGATAATAGGTGCATTCTTCCCATCAAAACCGTGGAGATCAAGAAGCTCACGAATCTCTTCCTCAACAAGCATCACCATCTCTTCGTCGTCGACCATGTCCACTTTGTTGATGAACACGATGATCTTGGGAACACCCACCTGCTTTGCAAGGAGAACGTGCTCGCGCGTTTGGGGCATCATACCGTCGGTCGCCGCAACCACAAGGACGGCGCCGTCCATCTGTGCCGCACCGGTGATCATGTTCTTGATGTAGTCGGCGTGACCGGGCGCATCAATATGCGCGTAGTGGCGGTTAGCTGTCCAGTACTCGCTGTGTGAGAGCGAAATAGTAATACCACGCGCCTTCTCCTCGGGCGCCTTATCGATATCTTCTACCGCCTTTACATTCGCGCCGTAGTCGCCGCCCTTAGCGTTGAGTACACCGAGAATGGACGCGGTAAGCGTCGTCTTGCCGTGATCAACGTGACCGATGGTACCTACGTTGATGTGCGGCTTGCTTCGATCAAATGCTTCTGCAGCCATAGTATGTAGTAATTAACTGATCTGCTGATAAAACCTCTTCTTTGGTATGGGTTGCCAACCGACAAAACGCTAGGGCGCGAGTGTGCCTCACGTTTTGTCGCTTGAACCCCGCTCGCACTGCGAGCTTGTCGCGTTTGCGCACATACTAAATGGCACGCATTCATGCGACAAAAAATCACGCGAACCGCGATTACGGACATAGTACCTGCTTGGTAGTGGCGCGTCAAGCGTGATAGTGAGTAGTTTGTGGTGTGTAGTGGGTAGTTTATTCGTAGCCGATACAACGTGATATGCGCTCCTAAATTGGCGCTTCACCATTTCCAGATTGAAATCTAACAGACCACAAACGATGGTGGTCGCCGAGCTTGCGCCCGGCGACCACGCCGTTCAACTGCCTATCGCTTTCTCTCGACGTCTCAAAACGCCTCGAGCGCGACCTACCTCGTGTCCTGCCGCTTCAAGTCGATCAAGGTTATGACGCACAAAATTAAGTGCACGACGTGACCCGAACAAAAGGATGAGTCGAATGATCTCATCGAGCAAGTCTTCGACTTCGACAAACCTTGAAATAAGGATGCCGTGCCCCTGGTGCGTGACCTCAACCGCAACCTTCTTTTGGTCGAAAACAAAGCACGTGGCGCCCCGGCCGGAAAAGATCAAAATATTGACGTGGGGGAGCTTGCGCATTTCCTCAGGAATATATGCGCACGACTCGACTCCAACACGCCCCTGCAACTCAGCGCCCGGCCAGAAGCTGAGTCCTTCCGCGTAGGGTGGCTGCCAGAAAAAGAGCTCTGCAAACGGAAATGCGAGTATGGCACCCTGCCACTTCCTTCGCGGACCGAATTGAATCACATGCGCATCATCTCGAATGCGCTCTAGATGCGGAGCAGCCTCCACGATCAATCCACCCTTGCGAACCACGCCCGGCAAGAGCTTTACACTGTAACGGCTCTCGCCATGCTCTGCGCGGATGTACTCCACACCTCCTGAGTGAACAGACTTCAGACCTCGCTGAAGCAGTCCAACTCTTTCCATCCTATACAGGTTAGCAGGCATCGTTTTGTCTCCTGGTTGTGCAAAAACGCTCACACAACCATATCAGTCTGAAAAAAAACGCAACAACCGCCCTCTCGGGCGGTTGTTGCGTTCACAACTTTTGTCATTTCAAAAAATAAAACTGGGTAGCTGTTACGAGTGTTCTTTCTGTATTCTTTCCAAGACGCCAAGGAGCAAGGCTATTTCTTCTTCGGTGTTAAAATAGTGAGGAGAAAGGCGCACCAACGGAGGACAATTCATTTGCTCAAAGTCCCAAGGTGCATCCCACTCATGAATAACTGAAGAATTGATGCGTTCGTCAGATAGGCGATCCTTGATGGTTTGGGCTGAGATTCCATCCATCATGATTGAGAGAATACCAAAGCCTTCCGGATCATCTCGGGGGATGCGAAGTGATGGAATTTGATGTAGCCCGTCACGAAGCTGATCGGTCACCTTTTTTACGCGTGTGGCAACGTTCTCTACCCCAAGATCAAGTAATTGGAGAATCGATTCGCGGAGACCCAACACAGCTCCAAAATTTCGTTCCCATGTTTCGAAGCGCTTTGCTGAGGAATGTATACTGATTTGACTACCCCTCACATCTTTTGCAGAAAGCCAGTCAGCGTTGCTCAAGTCAATAGTGGGCGGGTCCAAGCGGTCGATCGCATTATCTCGCACATACACAAAACCGGTTCCTCTCGGACCTCTCAGCCATTTTCGACCTGTTGTTATCAAGGCGTCGCAGCCAATCTTCTCTACATCGACCGAAAATCTCCCGACCGATTGGCATGCGTCTACCAAAAAGAAAGCGTCATGTTCTTTGAGCAAAGCTCCCATGTGCTCGATCGGGTTTGCAACACAACTGTGCGCGGGTACATGGGTGACCGCAACAAGAGCCACCTTTTTGGAAAGAGCCGTCTTGAATGCTTCAAGATCAATTGTTCCGTTCTGATGCGTCGGGAGTATAACAATCTTCGCACCGGTGAGTTCAGCAACGTGCTGTAAACTTACTACAGTACTCCCAAATTCGATCTGTGAAGTGAGAATTATGGAATCCGAATTCAAGAAGCGCGAACCATAGAGAATCGTATTCCAACCTCTTGTAGCACTATCACAATATGCTATCTCTTCGCTTTTGGCATTGATGAGTCGCGCCGCACACGTATAAAAATCAGCTATCGCTTCGGCGCATGCCACGGCTGCCTCATACCCACCGATCTCTCGTTCTAATGTCCAGTACTTGAGGGACGCACCGAAAACCCTATCGCTCATGAGCGATGCGCCGGCATTGTTGAAATGTGCCAGATGGCGAACAGCAGGCGTTTCAGCTCGAAGCTTTTCTATGTTCATAGTGGGTTTCCTAGACAGCACATTGCGAGAGATTTCTCACTTATTCTTCTTCGCCTCGACTCGCTTTCTACACTCGCCAACCCTATCATTTTACTACGAATTATATAGGATACTATGTGTTGTGCGGCAGTCAGCTCAAGCCTTCGAAAGATCGCTCGTAAAAGCTCCTGTGATTATTGCAACGTATCGTGGAGTGCAAAGATTTCCAACACTTCCGCGATCATATTCAGAATGAAAACGCAACAACCACCCTCTCGGGCGGTCATTGTGTTTTTTGTTTTTGACTTTTGAAATTTGGCTTTGATCTTTACTCTTTTCTTTTTCTCTTTGATTTTCCTACACCGCCACCCCGCGCTTCTTCTTGATCTCCTCAGAGACATTGCCGGGGACGACCGCAAAGTGGTCGAATTCCATTACCCAGTTGCCGCGTCCTTCGGTCATACTGCGCAGGGTGGTCGTGTAGCCGAACATCTCCGAAAGAGGTACCTGCGCAGTGATCGCTTTGATGCTACCTGCGCGATCCTCCATTTTCTCTATGGTACCGCGCTTACTGGAAAGCTGACCATTCACATCACCCATGAACTGCTCGGGTACCGTGACTTCTACTTTCATGACGGGCTCCAGCAGTACCGCGCCAGCCTTTTTGGCGGCATCTTGGAATGCCTGACTCGACGCGATCTTGAAGGCGATCTCGGACGAATCGACATCATGGTAGGAACCGTCAAAGAGATCGACCGATACATCCACCATCTTGTAGCCGGCAACAATACCGCGATCCATTGCTTCACGGAAACCTTTTTCACACGCGGGAATATACTCCTGCGGAATAACGCCGCCCTTAATGTTGTTGATGAATTCGAAATGATCTTCGTGCTTGACCGCTTTGGGCAAGTTGGCACGCTCTTCCGCGGGCACATGCTCCAAAGGCTTGATCTTGATCTTGACATGCCCATACTGACCGCGACCGCCTGTTTGCTTGATGTACTTGACCTCTGCCTCCGCTTCTTTTTGAATAGTCTCACGATAGGTTACCTGTGGCGCGCCGACATTTGCCTCAACATTGAACTCGCGCTTCATACGGTCGACCAAGATCTCAAGATGCAACTCTCCCATGCCTGCAATGATCGTTTCATTCGACTCCTCGTCGGTCGACACCTTGAATGTCGGATCTTCGTCGGCAAGTCGCTTGAGCGCCATACCCATCTTTTCTTGATCGGCTTTGGTCTTGGGTTCGATACGCAATGCAACAACCGGCTCGGGGAAGGTGATCTCCTCAAGCACGATCGGATTCTTTTCGTCGGAAAGCGTGTGCGAGGTCTTGGTGTCTTTCATACCAACGCCCGCGGCGATCTCGCCCGCGTACACCGCTTTAACCTCCTCGCGTTTATCCGCCATAAGACGCACGATGCGACCAAGACGCTCTTTCGTGCCGGTGGTGGTATTCAATACATACGAGCCGGCCTCAATCACACCCGAGTAGACGCGGAAGAACGTAAGAGAGCCTACGAACGGATCAGTCTGCACCTTGAATGCAAGTGCAGCCAGTGGCTCATCATCGCTTGGGTGCCGCTCGACTTGCTCGCCGCTCTTTGGATCGGTACCTATGATCGCCGGCACATCGACCGGACTCGGCAAGTAATCGACAACACCATCCAATACCAACTGCACGCCTTTGTTCTTCAGCGCCGAACCGGTAAAGACAGGGAAGATCTCATTGGCAATGACTGCCTTGCGCAAGACGCGCTTGAGGTCTTCATTTGATGGCTCGTTGCCCTCGAGGTAGTTGTTCATCAACTCGTCATCATGTTCAACCACGCGCTCGATGAGCTCAGCGCGATAGGTCTCCGCATCCGCTTTCAATTCTTCCGGGATCTCATGCTCGGTCACGTCCATGCCCATCTGCCCCTCAAAGGAGTATGCCTTCATTTTGATAAGGTCGACAACACCTTGATGCGCATCCTCTTCACCCCACGGGATCTGCACACGAACTGCTTTGGGCGAGAGTCGTGCAAGAATGCTTGCGTATGAGCGCTCAAAGGATGCGCCGGTACGATCGAGTTTGTTGATGAAACACAAGCGTGGCACATTTGCCTCATCCGCATAGCGCCAGTTGGTCTCCGATTGCGGTTCCACCCCAGCCACACCATCAAACACAACGACTGCGCCATCCAACACACGCATGGAGCGCTTCACCTCAGCGGTGAAGTCGATGTGCCCGGGGGTGTCGATAATATTGAAGCTGGTCAGAAACTCGGGTTTGCTCCGGTTCTCAAGAGGAACCTCGGTCTTTGCCCACGAGCAAGAGATAGCGGCGGCGGTAATGGTGATACCGCGCTCCCGCTCTTGCTCCATCCAGTCGGTTACGGTGGCACCATCATGCACCTCGCCGATCTTGTGACTCATACCGGTATAAAAAAGAATGCGCTCTGAAGTCGTTGTCTTGCCGGCATCAATATGTGCGATAATACCGAAGTTGCGCACCTTATCTAGTGGAAATTGTCTGCTCATACGATTGGTTATCAATGGTTGTGTTACTACACTACTTATAAATACTCTTGTTTGTACCTCTGACCACACATCGAGATCGATCCCCTTCTATGGAGCCGTGAGGCTAAAAAAAGCCCGAAGCCACGGTGCAGTGCCCGTACTATACAAGGGAACGTCTATAAGGGCAAGAGCGCACCACCGCAAGGGTGCAACCCGCATTATCGGCACCACTGCACCCGCGGCAACGCGGCGCACAAGGCGTCTCGCGCACTCGCACGCATATCGACTGTTTCAGGTACAGTCGCGTACCATTCGGCTGGAAGAGAAAGGGGTACGCGTGCCATAAGCGAACTACCGGGTATCGCTTCTAAGATTGTGTTGAGTGAAAACGACTCTATGGGGACCTGATCTTGCATGAACATCTGTCCAAACAGCTCCATCATCAGCTCCTCCAAGGTCATCGCGTTATCCGGAACCGACACCTCAACCGGCTCGTTGTAGTCGAAGAAGCGTAAGGTTGCCTGGATGTCCATAAGATGTTCATCATCAGCATGGGTAAAGGGAGGAATTGCAATTTCGCGAATATAGCCGTCCGCGCCGACCGTAAGCTGGTAGGTCATTGCGGGAAGATCGGCAACATCACGGCGCAGATCATCAAGTTCTCTGCTCAGTTCGCGCGCCTGTTCAACCCCGACCTGCTCTTCTACGAACGGCACAAGGTGTGCAGACAGAAATCGAATCCACTGCTCCGTATTAAGCACAAGCTCAAACCGGCGGGCGCCGTCAGTCATTTCTGGCAACTCCTGAATGGCAAAGAGTGTGACAAACTCATCATAGTGCGCTTCAAGAAACGCAAGCAACACATCGGCATCAATATCATCAAGTTGCGTAGCGGCATCGGCAGGTTCCACACCGGCATCTCTTAATTCGTCTTCTAATTGCTCAACAATTTCGTCCAGTGGAAGATGTATCCATTTCCCTTGGAACATTTGCGCCATACCCGCAACCATTGCAACCGCCATTGCACTTGTGGGATCACCACCTGCTTCCGTAGGATTAGATGCTACTCCAACGCGCCCCAGCCGCAGATACAAATCACTTTCGATCCAACGCGCGTCAAGCTCCATACTCAACTGTACACCTTCTACCGACAACGCGGTTTCAAACGAGACATGACCCGAATTTGTAAGCGCTCCGCTTTGTACAGCGCCGCTATACGCCAATGAAATATCCGCAGCGCCTCCCAGTGCCGAGCCACTTCGCGCATTCAATTCCCGCATCGTAGAGGCAAGATCTCCCTCAAATGCTACCGATGAAGCGCCGAAGCTTTTTTTCATCGCCTGGTAGATAACAACCTCGGGGGCGTCCCGCTGATCCAGCGAAAAAGGCAGCACACCAAACCATGCCGCCGCGCCAAGTACCGAACCCAACACCACAACTAACCCTACGACCAATCCAAGTAACAATCCACGAGAAGAGCCTTGCTCCGGGGGAGATGCGTCTTGTTGCTCCTCCCAAAAAGGCGTGGGGTGTACGTCCATAGATTCGGTGTGGGGTGACGAGGGCTGGGCTTGCGACGGCCGGGTAGGTACCGGAGTAGTATCTGTAGTAGCGTCCAGTTGCGATGAGGCAACATCTCCACTTTCTTGTTGCGGAGTAGTAAGGGGTGATTGGTATGACTGAGGTTGCTGAGGGTTCATATAAAAGTATGTTGTGTCTGCACTATCGTACTGACGATATGAATAAAATGAATAAACGTGTCACCAATAATAACTATCGCATCGCATCTACTGTCTCTTGTGTGCCACCAAAAGCTTTAGGTAGTGCAACTGTCGGAACTCAAGTCCTATCAACACAAGAGCGGCAAGGAGGAGTGCGTACAGCGAGGTGAGCTGTATCACTGCGAATACTTGCGTGATCGGGTTGTAGGCGCTTGCATGTGCCGTCGAGCCGGACATGAGTTCGCTTTGCGTCCGTGCCGGGAAAATCTCAGGAGCTTCTCCCGGGTAATAAATGGACAGCATTGCGGCGCACTCTGCGGCCGACGGGCATGAAACAACCGCAGGCGCATAGCCAACGATCAAGCCCAAGACGCTAAGCGCTAGCAAGGCCGTGCCGATTCGTCTGAGAGACTCGATCATGTGTACATACTACCCCATTGAATCGACCCGACAATGGTAACTGTGGGGATAGGTGCGCAAGCGAAAGACGCTGTTTCTCACCCTACCTAATTGGGAGCGCGGAATATGAGACCATCAAACAAGACAGGCTTACCTTAACAATAGGCACCAAACACCGAGCAAGAGCGTTTCAGGGTTGGATGATATACATTTCACGAATACCCTACCATTCTGTGTACTAAAAAACCGACCAGGGGTCGGAGCGATTTCAGTTATATTGTGGTAATCATAAAAACCGACCAGGGGTCGGAGCGATTTCAGTTATATTGTGGTAATCATAA
>PWVU01000022.1 GCA_003561715.1 Candidatus Kaiserbacteria bacterium
CGTCCTCGTTGAGGTCGGCCTCGGGATTCCACGCCGGGTCACCGGACCATAAGGTGGTCCCGAAGGCGGCGTTGATCACGGCCAGGTCAGCGTCAGTGACGAGGCCGTCGTAGGTGATGTCGCCGATGAAGGCCCGCGCCACCCAGTCGCCGGCAAGCAGCAGCAGGAGCGTGGAGACTCCCAGGGTGAGCAGGACAAGCGGTAAGCGTGCACGTATTCGCATCGTACCACCTCCTATACAGATAACCAGGATGCCCGTTAGCCGGCGGCGTGCCACGCTGGGCATCGTGACCGGGGGCCGTGGGGGTGCGGACAGCACACCCATCATCCACACGGGCCGGTTCTCCAGAACGACAGGTGCGCTGTTCAGGCCAGCGGCGCGGCGGTCAGCGCGCCTGGGTCACGACGACCGCCGCTCATATGCTCAGCCAGCCTCAAGGGTCAGCCTACCTCAACACCACGGGCAGGAAGACCTCCCACGGGGTCGGGGCGATAGCCAGCTTGACCACGAAGGCGTCGTCATCACCGTTGTAGCTAGTGTCGAAGGCGCCCGGGGTGGTCGGGAAGTCGGAGGACCAGGTGTAGCCCGCGACGTAGGCCGCCCCATCCCCATCCACTGCGATGCTCTCGGCATAGTCCCCTGCGCTTCCCCCCAGGAAGGTGGCATGGGCCAGGTCCGAGCCCGCCGGGTTCAGCTTCACCACGAAGGCGTCGTCGCCACCGTTGTAGCTCCTGTCAAAGGCGTCCGGGGTAGTCGGGAAGTCGGAAGACCCGGTCCCGCCCGTCACGTAGGCGGCCCCCTGCCTGTCCACAGCGATGCCATTGCCCGTGTCCCACTCACTTCCTCCCAGGAAGGTGGCGTAGTCCAGCGCGGAGCCAGTCGGGTTCAGCTTGACCACGAAGCCGTCTGCTTCGCCGCCGTAGCTGGTCTGGAAGGCGCCGTTCGTGGTGGGGAAGTCATCGGAGCGGGTGATGCCCGTGACGTAGGCGGCCCCGTCCCTGTCCACAGCGATATCGTAGCCCTCGCCGCGCCCCAGGAAGGTGGCGTAGGCCAGGTCCGAGCCGGCCGGGTTCAGCTTCGCCACGAAGACGTCCACGCCACCACTGGGGCTGGTGTCAAAGGCGCCCGGGGCAGTCGGGAAGTCCGAGGAGGAGGTGTAGCCCGTGACGTAGGCCGCCCCCTCTCCGTCCACAGCGATGCCACGTCCCAGGTCACTGTGACTCCCGCCCAGGAAGGTGGCGTAGGCCAGGTCCGAGCCGGCCGGGTTCAGCTTGACCACAAAGGCGTCGTAGAACCCGCCGTTGTAGCTGGTCTGGAAGGCGCCGTCCGTGGTGGGGAAGTCATCGGAGCGGGTCCACCCCGTGACGTAGGCCGCCCCCTCTCCGTCCACAGCGATGCCACGTCCCCGGTCACTCTGACTCCCGCCCAGGAAGGTGGCGTAGACCAGGGCGGAGCCAGCCGGGTTCAGCTTGACCACGAACGCGTCGTAGTCAACGTTGAGGCTGGTGTCAAAGGCGTCCGGGGTCGTGGGGAAGTCGGAAGACCGGGTGGAGCCCGTCACGTAGGCGGCCCCCTGCCCGTCCACAGCCATGGCATCCACCGTGTCCCAGCCGCTTCCGCCCAGGAAGGTGGCGTAGATTAAGGCGGAGCCGGCCGGGTTCATCTTGACCACAAAGACGTCGCCGTCTCCGTTGTAGCTGGTCTGGAAGGCGCCGTCCGTGGTGGGGAAGTCCGAGGAGAGGGTCCAGCCCGCCACGTAGGCTTCACCGCCGTCACCCACCGCGATTGCCCCGCCCCCGTCTACGCCACTGCCTCCCAGGAAGGTGGCGTACACGAGATCCTGGTCTGGCGCGGAGGACCCGGGGCGCAATGACCCAAAGAGGCCACCCTGCATCCCAGAGCAGAAAGGAGCGGTCACCTCATCACCCCTGACCACGGGTCGCTCCCTGCGCACCCAAGGGGTCCCATCAGCCGCCACGGGCTGTACCAGCGGCAGCCACAACTCGCCCACAGCGGTGGTGAGCTGCAGCCCCTCGCCCTCGTCGGCCCGGCGGAGGAGCTCCATCGTCTCGGCCCCCTCCACCTGCAGCCGCACGTCTTGCAGCGAGGGCTCACAGGGCGCCGCGCGGCACACCATCCGCCACGCCCAGCGGCCCGCCTCGCCCGTCAGCTCCAGGTCCACCCCTGGATACAGGTCCACGTAGCGCACCCCGCTGTAGACAGGGACGTCGGTCCGCCAGCCAGCAGGGTCGCTCCCGATGAAGTAGTTGACCGAGGTCTGCAGGGGGCTGAAGGGCTCAAGGACTGCGTCGGCGTTGGCGCCGGGGAAGCTCAGTTTCAGGTGGACGCCCCGGCCCTCGCCGTCAGCCTCTCCGTCAAGCCTCGAGGAGGGGAGGCCGCCTGGTTGGTCTGCTGGCCTGCGGAGAGGGCGCCCTTCCGCTGGGGCCCTCTCCACCACCGTCAGCCAGATGGCGTCCTGAGCCAGCCACAGGGTCCCTCCGCCGCCCCGCACGTGGAACCGGGCGCGCGCGTCGAACTGGCCGACGTTCTCGATGAACATCGGAGGGGTGCTGCCCGACGTGGCCTCAGCCCCACCCAGCGCCTGGACCGGTCCAGAGGACGCGGGGAGGGCCGGGGCGACACCCCCGGGTTCCGATACCCGAGGGACCGCGGCGCCCTGCACCCCGCCGCCGGGTCCCAGCGCCAGGGTCAGGCTGACGAAGATAGCGATGCTCAGTAGATACTGGGTACGGTTCTTCATAACTGCCTCCTTGGATACTCCTATCAGCGATCTCGAATCGGCCTGAAGAATCTGGTGAACGATAGGGCTGTTCAGTCACGGGTTGGCCCTGCCGCGCTGCCTCTCTGGTGGCAGGCCCTGCGGGGAGCCCCGGGCGC
>PWVU01000119.1 GCA_003561715.1 Candidatus Kaiserbacteria bacterium
CAGGGGCACTTGTATGGGAGTTGTTTTTTCATTATAGAGCGTACGGAATGTATCGATTCTGCTATACATACCCGCAACAGGTTTGTGGAGCACCGGTGAGTTGTCTGCAATTTCCACTATGCTTTCCATGTAACGTGGATTGGCAAAGGAGGGTCGAACAGGCGCATCTGGATGAATATGTGCGGTGTTGGTTTGAGGATCGTATAGCACGTGCGGAGAATGGTTCGGGAGATGAACGGCCATTTCATTGTTCGCCAGCACGTGCGTGAAGCCCTCATAGAGCGAGGTATCTGCGTAGCGCTCAGTGAGAGAGCGTTCAATCTCGCGAATGTCTGCAATACGTTCAGGCGTAATATCCTCAGGCGAGACCGCTCCATGAATTGCTTGTATATTTTGGGCGATACGGAATGCTTGCGCACCAAGCGGGCTTTGGTCGTGAGCATGTAAATCAGGATGTGTTGCCAGAAGCTCGCGTACCGATACTGCGACAGCAAGTAGCTCAGCATGACTACGAACAAGGCCTTCATAGTTCGGGGCTGAATAGTCTCCAATAAGTTCACGAACAAGTGTAAGGTGTTCGGCAGGCATATCGCTTGCCTCAAACACGATCTCCGGAAGTGTGAGTGCCGTCATCGCCGGCATACTTGCACGATGTTCGCGGACATACCGGAGCGTGTGGTTCATAAGTTCCTCGCGCTGTGTTTGAGGGAGCACCGCGAGCGCTACAGTGAGTACATACTCCATGCGCTCGCCCGCAGGTATACGATTTGTATCGAAGAGGTGAGTTTGCACTACCGCCCGTGTTTCTGTTGCAGTCCGCTTGGCATATATGCTAAGAATTTCAGCAAGCTGTGGCACGTCAGCGTATTCCGGTAGCGCATCGAGTATTGGAAGAAAGAGATGCGAAAAACGTTCGTCGGTAAGAAGAGCAAGAATGAGCGCGCCGCGATGATAGGAATCGGCGTCACGCCATTCTAATGAACTATAAAGTTCATTAAGGTGGTTATCAGATTGAGCGTATTTTTCTGCTACCTTTTGTACATACTGTAAAACACTACTCTTTTGTGCGTGTAACGCTTCGCTCTCAGCCGGACGAAGTGGTAAACCTGCATGTCCAGCTTCGGTTGCACCAGCATTGGCTGATGCTACGGACAGAGCTGCGGCTAGTGCCGTAGTGGGAAAAATGCCCACTTTTCCTTCACGGCGTCCTGAGTGTGTTGGTTGCGGATTTCTCTCTTGCTCGGGAAGTTCATGAGAATGCATACTATCAGCATACACAATGTGTGGATATTCTCAAAAATCAGTACACACTCGTAAGCACTGTTTACATCCGAAACTCGATCACATCCCCATCCTTCACCATGTATTCTTTTCCCTCGGTGCGGAGGAGGCATTTTACCCTAG
The DNA here is from genome assembly GCA_003561715.1 of Candidatus Kaiserbacteria bacterium. Classification (GTDB taxonomy): domain Bacteria; phylum Patescibacteriota; class Minisyncoccia; order Phycocordibacterales; family UBA12088; genus CSSED11-315. Next base: position 1,405 of record PWVU01000119.1, read on the forward strand.
CAAAGTATCAACGCTTTATTCAACTTGATCAACTCGAGAGTTTCGGTAGTCGGTGACGTTTGAAATAAGTAAAAGCAACATAGGCGTAAGCTTGAGTGTGTCATCGAAGACCTCCGCCAATTCTTCAATTTTGTATTCATGAGCAATAACATTTCTGAGATCACGCAAGCGAATAACGTCTTCCGCTTTTTCACATAAGCGAAGTTTTTCCATCAGATTTACTCGATCAATGAATGTCATTCCCGACCTCCCCTCACGCTCTAATGCAATGATGGCCTTGTACGCTTGCTGGGTGAGTATATCCACCGTTCGCTCGAATCGACTGGTAAACGCTTCAAAAACCAGCAGCTCATCCGGTGAGTATTCTGTTTGTGTACCGATTGCTGTAGCTTTTTTGAAAGCGAAGTCAAGTTGTAAACCGGACTTACGGAGTGAGTCATGAATATCCTTGAAAAGAGTAACCAGTTCTTTTGTTTTTTCATCGTCAGGCATGTACAGGATTATAACTTGACCGCCTCAGTAAGAGCAACCGCTTTAAAGGGATCGGATGCGTCGTGAGTGTAGGAGATAATGTCAATGCGTTGTTCGCCGATGAGTGATTCTATAGTTCGTTTGATATCGGCTTTCTCTTGCCAGGTAAGTTCTCTTGTGCCAAGTACCATGAAATCGATGTCGCCGCCGCGCTCAGTATCATCGACTCGAGATCCAAAAAGATAGACGTCTGCGTCAGGCAGAACGCTCGTAATTGCGCAACGGATATGGGCGACGGTTTCTTGTTTAAGGCGCATACTACACTCTGAATTCTATCACATCCCCATCCTTCACGATGTATTCCTTCCCTTCGGTGCGCAGGAGTCCTTTTTCGCGGGCGAGGGTTTTGGAGCCTGACTCAAGGAGCGTGTCCCAGGCAATGACCTCGGCGCGGATGAACTTTTGCTCGAAATCCGAGTGAATGGCGGCACCTGCGCGTGGCGCGGTTGCGCCCACCGGCACCGTCCATGCACGCGTCTCTTTCTCCCCCGTTGTAAAGTAGGTCATGAGTCCGAGCATGCGATCCCCGCCTTGAATGAGATCGTTGATGCCATCGTCCACCACACCGAACTCATTGCGGAACATTTGCTTATCTTCCTCGGCAACGTCCGATAGCTCCTGCTCGACGCCGGCGTCAACGATCACATATGACGCCCCTCGCTCATTCAGAAATGACATAAGCTCCTGCCAGCGTGGATCATTCGGCGTCTCATCGAGATTCTGTCCGCCCGCTTGCTTGTTCAGCACATACAAGATCGGTTTGTTGGTTAGGAGATGCAAGCCTTTCGCGACCGGTTTTTGTGTGTCGGTGAGCGGGAGCATGCGCGCCGGCTTCCCTTCTTTGAAAAGTTGTGCGTACTGCTCTAGCAACTCTTTTTCTATGACCGCTTCTTTCTTGCCTGCGCGGACATCGCGCTCGAC